>JAYSSF010000023.1:0-24722 GCA_043720715.1 bacterium | reverse complement strand
TCTCCTAACTGGAGATTCAAACTAGTGAAATAGACTGAAAATATGGTTGATATTTAGAATAGGGTGGGTACTATGGGTTAATCATCGTTTCCTTAAGGTGTTTTTTGAGCAAATCCCCGTGCCCTCAATCAGATGTATCTAAATCTTTATGCTGTTCCCAAAAATGTTTAAATCGATCTTTTTCTGTTAGTTCATTATTTTCTAAGATTTTATCAATGATTGGCTCAAATCGGTTTTCAGTGTTTGCTATGATAGTACGATTATCTGAAAATGATAATACTGACGCTACGTAAGAATTTGTCTCATCTTCAAATCATTTTGGAAGTTTTTGTTCAAAATTTTCTTTTTTAATGAAATGATGTAGATATTGTCGATGATCAAGTGGTTGCGTAATTCATAATCACTCATGGTAGAGATTATTTGTTTTTAGCTCCTCGTTTGCTACTTGTTGCAGAGCATCATCTTCTGGATGTTGTATGAGTGCATTACGTAATATTTGAGCAAATCACTTTGAAGCTCAATATAAAGCATAAATCTTCTCTTCAGAAGAAACTCTAGACCAATCTACCTTGGTTATTTTTTTGATGATATTTTTTGTTCACATAGTTTAACTTTTAGTAAACTAAAGTATTTTGTATGATTAACTACAGTTTCGAATGCCTGCGATTACTTGACATACAAATAATATATAAAATATACTGAATATATATATATATATAGTCAAGGGATTTTTTTCTAGGAGTATTTCTCACAATAATTTGCAACCCTCGACCAAATCAATAAAAGAGAAGCAAGATTACCGGATATACGAGTTTTCGAGTTTTCGGGAATCCATTCGCTGACCCGCTCTCTCGCTGACTCGATTTTGTTTTTTTATGCCTCTTGTATCATGTCCCTCTACACCAAATACCGCTCACAGACCTTCGATGATCTCATGGAGCAAGATACTACCAAAGATATCCTCAAGCAGCAGGTGATGACTGGTAAGGTCAATCATAACTATCTGTTCTTCGGATCCAGAGGTATCGGTAAGACGTCAGTCGCCAGAATCTTGGCCAAAGCGGTCAACTGTCTCGACCCACAAGGAGGTAATCCGTGCAACACATGCGCCAACTGTGTAGCCATCAACGCAGGTCAGACGATGGATATTATCGAGATCGATGCTGCGAGTCACACTGGTGTGGATAATGTGCGTGAGGAGATTATCGGTAAGGCGGTCTACCCACCGTCCATGTTGCGCAAGAAGGTGTATATTATTGATGAAGTCCATATGCTCAGTAAGGGTGCGTTCAATGCGCTACTCAAGATTATGGAAGAACCACCTAAGCATCTCATGTTTATCCTTGCGACGACTGATGCGCACAAGGTGCCAGATACGATCATCTCTCGTTGTCAGGTGTTCAATTTCCGCAAGATTACGAGACCCGGTATGGTCAAGCATCTACAGTTTATTTGTGCATCAGAAGGTCTGACTTGTGAGGTAGACGGTCTTGAGTTGATTGCTCGCCTCGCCGAGGGAGGGATGCGTGACGCTGTTAAGTATCTGGAGCAGGTGAGTGTGCTGTGAGATATCACAGCAAGTAATGTGGCATCATTCCTCGGGATTTCACCCATGCAGACGATTGAGTGATTTGTCAAAGCAGGAGTGACTGGTGATCGTACAGCGATGCTCTCATTGATCGATGAGATTGCGGGGCAGACGATCGATATTAGCAACTTCGTCAAGGACTGTCTGTCCTACCTCGATCAGGAGTTCCAACAATATCACAGTCAGGCGCATCTCGTCACATTTGTCGATATGTGTAAGGAGTATCTCCAGTGAGCAAGAGTGATCTCACAGCATGGACTCGTACTCAAGCAGGCAGTGATGAAGTTTTATAATTAGATTGATTTTTGTCTTATGAATATTATGTTTATATAGTCTTTATTTTTTTAAATCCATATATTGATGAACTACACGTTTATGGACTTTTGTGCTGGCATTGGTTGTTGAAGATTATGATTAGAGTCTGCTTGATTTGAGTGCGTTGCTTTTTCAGAAATTGATAAAAGAGCAGAACAAACTTACAGAACTTTTTTTGGAGATGATGAGGTAAATTATGGTGATTTGATGAAGATTGATACATCGAAACTACCAGATTTTGATTTATTGATTGCTGGTTTTCCGTGTCAAACTTTTTCAGTTATGTGACAGAGAAAATGAATGGAAGATCCAAGATGACAAGTCATTTTTGATATCAAGAAAATCCTTCAAGAAAAGAATATAAAATATTTTATCTTAGAGAATGTGAAATGATTAGTTAATCATGATGGATGAAAAACAATACAAGGTATTGTAGACTTGCTTGATGAGGCTGGGTATTACGTTAAGTGGAAGGTACTTAATACGATTGACTACTGACTTCCTCAGTCAAGAGAAAGAGTTTACTTTTTATGAGTGAGAAAAGATTTATGACCCTTCAACTATAAGCTTCAGTTTCCCGAACCACAGCAAAAAGTGTCATTAGATAATTATCTTATTGAACAATCTGATGAGTATTATTTTGATGAATCAAGAACTACTACTATGATTCGTTATCTCAATAATAAATACAATAACTGATCTCATATGATTAAATATTTGCTAGAGAAGGAATGATATATTATTGATACAAGACAATCTGATGTGAGATTTTATAAGGGTTTTTCTCCTACACTAAGAACTTGAAGACACGGATTAGTATATGTTAAAAATTGAAAACTAAGAGAGATTTCATGATTAGAATCACTACTTCTACAATGAATACCGTATAATATTGCTATTAAGGCAGTTTGAAATATTTTAGATAAAGACTTATTGTGACAAGCTTGAAATGCTATGTCAGTTAATGTTATTTGAGCACTAGCTAAAGAGTTTATGCAATTTATTACTTTTAACAAACCATCTAATGGCGGATTTAGTTCAGTTAGGGTCTCAAACAGCAAAAAATTGATTCCAGAATGAGCGTGATATTATAGAGATCTTCAAGAATTGGCAGCATAATAAGCTTGCCCAAAAATGGTTAGCGGTGATGTGATATGATTTGCAAAAAATTGACTTTGTAGATGCTTTTAAAATTCCTTGATCTTGTAAAGCAGATATACAGGTTAAGGTAGTGATCAAACTTAAAGATGTGATTGATCTTCAAAATATCTCAATCAAATTAGTTTCCAATAAAAAATGATTCAATCAAATTGATAAGAGACGACTTAAAAAATATCACGAATTATGGAGCATTCCTAGTGATGTCCATCAACTATTGCAATATTTTTGCGGTGAAGTAAAACCATATAAATCTGGAACAAAAGATACAAGACGTATGTTTTTATCAGAGATGACTCAAGAAGAGATTGGTAAAATTCTATGCTTTTTGAATGCTAATAAAATGATGATTGTGAGTGATATTTTGAGATGAAGATGAGAGTTTTGTGCTGAATGGATGCTTGTGGTGAGGAAGACTTCTACTTCTGAATGGGTACTAAAATCTATCAATGAGGTGATGAATTTCTACGGTAATGGAGATATTGTACTTTCTCCTAAATGAAGCATCAAGATTGGAAGAGTTACGATGCAGAGAAAATGATGAGACTGAGGAAGAGATAGTGCTAATATGCTTCAGTTTAAGATTGATCCTACTGAGCTATTTTCTCTATAATTTACTTCTGATTCACATCTTCGTTCGTGCAAACCTACTATTCAGTGCAGAATTTTATATTCCATGTCCTACGATCGTGACGATAGGGATGTTTGATGGTGTGCATATGTGACATCGTAGGATCATCTTCTATAACAAAAATCTCTCCTAGGAGAGATGTCTGTATATTATGCTGTAGGAACAACTTCAGGTGTAGGAGTTACTGATTTTGATGTATATTGGTTATCGCCAGGCACAGTGTCTGTTGCGAGTAGTACGATCAACCAGATCCACCCAATTACAGGGACAACAGCAATCAACTGCCACCAACCACTTTTACCAATATCATGCAGTCTTCTTGCTGCAATAGCAAGACTTGGAATAAGTGTGGCAAGACCATAGATTCCACCAAGGACACTTTGTCATTCACCAAATACTGCACCATCAACAAGTCAGAGTACAAGACTAATAATAACATTAAATAATACAAAGTACCAATATTGAGGCCTTGTAACACGTCCTTCAAAATTTGCATACGGTTTAAATGCTGCGAGATAGTGAGCAAAATACTGATTATCCATGTGGTATAAAGATATAAAATAAATGTCGACTATATAGTAAAGATCTATGATAAAACAAGAGGCATCTTGACTTACACTTTACATCAGTGATTAAATTGTAATTCACGGATGTTTGATTATAGTAATAGTATGTTCTCCGATCTCGTCCAGTCATACTACAATAGCCCAGTGCACAATAAGCCGCCCGTTGAGGTGACGGTGTCTCGCCATGAGTGAAATAGTGTCTGTGGTGATCATATTAAGGTCTATCTGATGATCCAAGATACCATTATTACTGATCGAGGTTTTGATGGTGACACGAGTTTGATTACGACTGCGGCTGCAGGATTTTTTGGAGATTTGGTCATCTGACAGCGTATCGATGCTGTACTCACATGGTCAGAGCAGACCATGATCGATGAGGGGTTTGAGGTTTCATCGAGGCGTAGGAGAGCCAGAGTGATTGCTCTTATGGCTACACAAAACGCCATCCATCAGTATCAAAAAACTGACAGGGTAGTCAGCTTTGAGGAGTTCTTGGGATAGTATATAGTTAAAGATTTTTTATTAATTCTGTTCGCAGTATACCCTCATTGTGTAGTCAGTTGGTCGCTCATTAGAGCATGAAGTCCTTTTTGAAGCTGTAGTCTTTAGTATATTTAATTTTCTTATGGCATTATACTGTTGAGTCTGGCAGTAAGATTTCATGTTAAAATCAGTTGGCCACTCACTTTCGCATTTAATAAGAATGATGGCGTGTTCTTTGTCTCAAATATCAGATGGTTTACCTAAGTTTAAAGTTCTAATCGCATCATATTGTTTATCTTCGCAGTAAGCTCTCATGCTGAAGTCAGTTGGCCATTCAGTAGTACACTTATTTCTAATCAATGAAAATTGATTTGATGTAATATCAGATGGTTTACCTAATTTTAAAGTTTTAATCGCATCATATTGTTTGTCTTCACAGTAATCTATCATTTTTACATCATTGGGTCGCTCCGATGCGCAATAATTTTGAACAATAACATTATTATTTGTTTCAATAATAGTACTTTTTTCCGATATTAATTTAGAAGCATTATAAAGCAAGATTCAAACATCTCCTCTTGTTGTTAATTTATCAAAGTTAATAGTAGAGTTTAATGTTAATCAATTCATGATTCATAACCCTTGTGCTTTTTCAAAATATAAACTAGCAAAATGTCCTTTTGTTTCATCCTTTTTTCAATCAATCATTCTGATTAGAACAGTTATGGCTTGGGCATTTGTTAGTTGTTGAGTTGGCATAAAATTTCCATTAGATCACTGGAACAATCATAGCTGGCATGATTCTTTAATTAAGTCTTTTAGATCCGGCCAGGCTTCATCAAGATCATTAAAATTACATGTTGTTTTTGATGTATCTGGGGTTATCTTCATGATTTCTTTTGCATACTGCACAAAGAATTTTGAAGCCTCATCTCTTCTTAGTGAATTATCTGCCATAAAATTTTTTGCATCACTAAATTTTGTTAATCCATTTTGATTCATTCGATAAATTGCTTCATCAGTTTGCATTGCTGCTGAGCTGAATCATAAAAATCAAATCATTGCTAAAGTAACCAAGAGAAGTTTTTTCATATCAATAATAATAATGAAATAAGATTTTTTTCTATTTATGGTTTTTTACCTAAAAAATATCTTCTTATAAATCAGCTCAATGAGTATATTGACTGCGTTGGAGGATTTTTGTCCTTTGTGGAGAGAGTAGTCAGTATATCTGATATGTACTGGGACTTCACGGTAGTTGAGTCAGTGGATTTGGTACTGATCGATGAGTTCGTTGGCGTAGCTGGTGGTATCAGTATGGATCGTGATTTTTTGCAGTGCTGCAAGTTTAAAGAGCTTGTATCCGTTATGTGGATCAGTGACCTTCATCCCATTGAACAATAGTGTCACGATATTTGCTCACCAGAGGATAATCTGACGATGCACAGGCATGGCTTCCGCTTTACCTCACTTGATAAACCTCGATCACTGGATCACATCGACTTCGGGATGTTTACTGATTTCTTGCTCAAAGATCTTTATATCTTTGATATCCATCTGCCCATCAGCATCGAAGAAGACTACATATTTGACTCACAGTTGCTCTCCATATCTGCGGAAGAATTCGATCGCGGTTTTGTTGCCTGCACCGTGTCTGCGATTGATCATATGAGATACGAGCACGATGAGAGCATGAGGATATTTAGCTTTAGTTGCTTCTATTTCACTGATAGTATTATCTCTCGATCCATCGTTGACAAACAAGATCTTATGATATCCTGCCTCGATGATTTCACTCAGTGTCGTACCGAGGATCTTGCCTTCGTTGTATCATTTGACGAGGAACATGTAGTCATCCCTGGGTCATTTGTTGTCATATGAGGAGGGGATGGATGCTGACGTGATTGCAAGTTCAGTGATGAGTCTGGTGTATTCATAGTTATCCTTGGTGATCTTGTGCATGAGCTCAAAATAACTATAGACAAGGAAGATGATAGCCAGATATACAAGTACGTCGGTAGGAGCAGTGCTTCCACCAAACAATTTTGCAACTCTGGTGAGGATACTTGCATCAATCACTGACCAACCTACAGCCAGTCAGCCCAATCCAAATATCACAAAATGAATGAGTGCCATCTTACCTCTTTTGTATGCATCAATCGCCATCAGAGCAAAGACTGCTCCGGAGACGATGAGGACTACTTGTAGGATGGATGGAGCCATGAAAGAAAGATGTGAAGTGAAACGAATCCCTGTGGGACGGATGATAAAACCAGAAGGTATCGGATGATGTTACTATTATTTTTTTATTTAACGTACTGACTGATCTCGACCGTTCACTCGCCGATATTGTCGTAGAAGTCGCTCACGCTAAATCATACTAGATCGATGCTTGTGGTGGAGAAATTTACAACAGATCACTCAAAGCTTGTAAGTTGTTTGCCTCATTGTGTGATAACTCATCACTTAACACTACTATCCAGATCTGAGAATACGAGAGTCACAGTGTATGTTCATCCATTATTTACTACTTGTGTATTGGGCCTGAGAATATATGGAGGCCTATTGTCGGTTCATTGGATTTTGACATCGATCGATTTTTGGATTATAGCTCATAGTGCGTCAGTAATTTTGACGATGATGGTGTGAGTAGTTCCTACCTGAGCTCCAGTAACATTGATTGTCTTCGTGTCATTGATCGTATTTGTTGAGTATTGGTAGGTCCCTGCGCTATTTCCATTGACAACGACTTCCACTGATGCTGGAGCTTTGATATTCGCTGTATATCGTAGAACAAAATTATTAGATACTGACACATTATTCGCTGGTTTTACGATAGTCAGCTTTCATCCAATTCATGTGTCCCATCACTTTGATCCAGTCAGATTATCTCCACTACCCAACACATCACCACTCAGTCAGCCTCTCTCAGTACAGATCTGCGTAGGCTCAGAAGCAAACAGGCTATATGACACTCATCAGCTACCATCAGTTGTGTCTTGGTTTGCTCATGCATAATTGAGGATATCCTGAAGATCCATGTTATTAGGCATAAACGAGGTGATCTGACTGATATATCATGGTACAATATCTTCCAGTGGCGTGAGATCAGATACCTTACCATAACACAGACTATCGATTTGGATTTCTTTGGCACCATTGTCATACTGAGTAGGCGCTGTATTGATATATGCGAGCGTACTGATCTGATATGATTCTGGTGTTGAGGCACTTGCAAGTTTACCAGAATTCTTAGCAATAGTTACTTTTTTTACTTCAGTTTCAGCTACGCTTTCGTCAGTAAGGTATCATCATTTTTTGAGGTCTCACCAGAATTGCTTCCATGTTGCATTATTCATCCATCATCAGAATGCATTGGCATTGAGTGCTTTAGGAGTTGTATTACCAGCCCAAAATAGTGTCACCTTACTTGGTGTATAGGTAGCTAACCGACCATCTTTTGCCATTCTTTTGCCATCTTTGGTTCTAATATTGGATGTACCAGTCTTATGAGCGAAGCCAATCCCTGGGAAGGTAAATCTGCTCACCCAGTCAGAAGGGAGGTTTTTAGGATCGGAGAGGATATTCCACAAGAGATACGCAACTCATGATGGGATAACTTGGGTTTGTTGCTCAGTAGTTCTTTTATAGATGATTGTGCCATCTTGTGCTTTAATTTCGAGAATTGGGTCGATGACTCCAGGTTTGCCTTGAGCTGATAGATGTGCGTACATATTTGCAAGCTCAAGCATCTGCATCTCGGCTGATCAGATTGCCATAGATGGTCCATAGTTTCCATCTTTTTTTAGTGATGTGACTCACATGGACTCTGCAAATTTTACAAACTCATTTTCCTGTCATACGGCAAAGTACATCTTGACCGCAGGGATATTCCTCGAGTAGGCGAGTGCTTTGCGTAGTGGCATGGGTCAGTTAAACTTGCCATCAGCGTTCTGTGGATCATAATCTCCAATGATAAAATTGATATCAAAGATAGTCGTATCGAGTGTGAGAGGTAGCTTCATAAACCCCAGAGCATACCATAGAGGTTTGATACTTGATCCTGGTTGGACAGGTGCTCTGACCATATCATTTTGTCATTTGATATCGAGATTATCAAAATCTGCAGATCCTACATATGCCAAGATATCTCCTTTCAGACTATCAAGATGGATGAGTGATGTATTTGCAGCACCGTACTCATTGATTCATTTGATATTATCTTTGACAGCCTTTTCTGCCATCTGTTGGATATCAAGATCCAATGTCGTTGTGATGGTAAGTCATCATTTATACAAGATCTCCGGATTGAATGTTCATAAATATTTATTATCAGGAGTCTCAAGAAGCTCTTTGATCCAGAAGACAAAGTGTGGCGCCGTAAGTCAGATTTTAGCTTTTTTAAACTCGTAGGTAAATCATTCGATTACTGCTTGTTTGAGTTCTTCACTTGTGATAACTTCAGTATCATACATACGAGCGAGAACCTCATCTTTTCTTCATAATTTATATTGTACTGTATATGATCCGCTACCATAGCTATACTCAAACTCAAGTGATTTTTTGAGATAATCAAGGACTGAATTCGCATCAGATCATTTGACATCCTCCTCGGAGAGGATAGTACTTGCTTTAAGATAGAGTTCTTTACTGCCTAAAGTATCAATCTCGATTTCTTCTTTGGTGAGTGAGTCGATGATACTGAGATATCACATGACTTCATCTCTATTAGTATAGACATTGTATCTACCGGGTGCTTGAGGGATACCCGCCAGAATGGAGGATTCGAGTATATCAAGATGCTGTGCTCCAGTAGCAAAATAATTGTTTGAGGCTGACTCGGCCCCGTAGCTATTATTACCAAGGAAGATATAATTAAGATACAGTTCCAATACCTTTTTCTTGACCGCTTCTTGTAGCGCTGCTCACTTGAGTGTTGGATCGGTTTGTTTTACTTGCTTTTCGAGGACGGATTTGAGTTTAAGCGCAAGTACTACTTCTTTGAGCTTTCTCACGATTGATCTCTCATTACTGAGGTATATATTTTTGATGAGCTGCTGTGTAATGGTAGATGCACCACGACACTGACCACTACTGAAGACACAGATAATACCAGCCTTCGTAATACCATAAAAATCTACTCCAGCGTTATCCCAAAACGTCTGATCTTCAGTAGCGACAATGGCCTCTTGGAGGATCGGAGAGATCTTGTCAATACCGACATATTGTCTATTTTCTTCGAAGATTTTATACAGATCTTTATTGTTCCTATCGACAATGGTAGACGCTTGTGAGAAGCTATTCATCTTTTCCAGATCTTCAATATTGGGTAGGTCACTGAGAATCGCGATATAAAACCATCAAAAAGCTATCAGAAGTGGTCAGCCTATGATGATTCACACAAACCACAATAACTTACTCGATCACCGTCATCATAGTCATTTGAATGAGTTAAAATTAAATCACGATCTGCGACGACGTGAGTAGCTTGTATTTTTAAATTGATTGGATGTCGTGAAGCGTGATGGCTTTGGGCTGCTGCTACCAAATGATTTTTTTTGGATTCATGGGATGTTATGCATTACTTTGGTTTATAAGGTTTAAAGATTCATAAAGTTCGTAAGGTTTGCTCATAATTTACTGATCATATGATCATTTTCAAGTCAAGGAGAGTTTAGATACGAGACTCGGGCTCGATCATACGATATCCAAGATACCAATATGTCATAAAAAATGCCTCAATGATGCTATTGATATACGCAATAAGGAGAAACAATGTGACAATAACAATCGCAAGAATAGCATAGAAAGCGGTAGTTTGGTGGAGATTAAGCATATATGCGAGATAGAAGATGACACCAGGAACTCATACAAGTACAACAATATTGAAGATAATTCTCAGATTAAGAATGAGAGAAATAAGTACTAATCTCAATGTAACTACAGGTTGCGACACTGCAAGAAGGACACTCTCTTTGATTGCAGTTCCAAACTTCTCCTGCTCGACGACAAGCTTAAATTTTACATAAGGAGTAAGAATTATTGTGCCAAAGATAATTATTGAGTAAATTATTAAAATAATGATAACAAGGGGTTGAGTTATAATATCCATTAGCCATATTCTTGAGACAACAATAAGTCGACTTGATGTTGATATTAGGCTCAATATACTGTTCCGCTCAAGCATAACAAAGAATTTTTTTAGTCCGTGGGAAAATGATGAGCCTGATTTGTTGTTAAATGATTTCTCGAGATGATAGATCATCGCTGCTTCTCCTATGGGGGGTAAGATAACATATCAAATTAATAAAACCAATGCTATAAGTAATCACCATAGCCAAAATCAATCAATACTGATTAATTCTTTAATAGCTGATGTAACTTCATTCATAATTACACTTCCCCGCTCATTTTTTGCCTTTAGTATTTGTATGATATTATACAACACAATCACTACGAAGATCATACTATGGACGATCGTACTAATTGTTGTTAACCTCAAAAATGTATGATCTTCTCAGATATATTCGTATGCTTGAAGGAGGAGATTATTGATTGAAGTTGTAGGCATTTTCACAGTATATAACACAGATTTAGGCCTTGTTTGCAAGCGTATTTTGACCCAATATTGTTAAAAATACTGACTCAACTGCCTGACGTGCTTGATCGTTTGATAGTCAACAATGTCGTATCACTCCAGCTCCTTGATTCTCTTGCTATGAGATTTCGTAGGTAAGATCTGTCAGCCCAGTCAGACTTCTCCCAATACTGCAATCTTGGATCATATTGGTTTGCCTGACACACTACTCATGATCCCAGCAATCACTGCAAGATCGATACCGTGATCTTGGATCTTTATTTCTCATGGTACATTGCAGTAGACATCATAGAAACCGAGATTGATCTTACAGTATTTCTCAATGATCGCAATCATGAGATCGAGCCTCTGACTGTCTCGACCACTAGCAAGTCTCTTGGCATAGTTCATCTTGGTCTTGGTGCACAGGCACTCGACTCACACGACCATGGGTCTACCACTATCCAGTCCCACACTCACGATCGTTCATTCTTGTCAGGTCTGGATGAGTCACAGGTTGATACTGGCAATATCTTTGACGGAAGACAGTCACTCGCTCGTCATCTCAAACACTGCTGTCTCATCTGCTGAGCCATATCTGTTTTTCTTATTTCTGAGAAATCTATACTGTCCATATCTATCTCACTCCAGATAGCTGACGACATCCACGATATGCTCCAGATATTTGGGTCATGCAATCTCACCTCACTTGGTCACATGTCCGATCAGTAGGGCGGTACGACCACTGGATTTGCAGTCATGAGCTACTGCTTCCGACACTGCCTTGACCTGAGCTGGTGTACCTGCAGCACTATCACTGTCATTACTCGCTATCATCTGGATACTGTCGATAATCATGAGGTTGCAACCAGCACTTGCAGCAGTAGTAAGACAATCTTGAATATTGGTCGCATAGTAGATTGATAGCTGTACTGGTACAGATCACAAGATCCTCTCTACTCTCGCGCTGACCTGTGATACACTTTCTTCTCCGGTAAAGTAACACACATTGATACTTGGATGTTGCTGGATCAGTGACTGGATGATCTGCAGGACGATCGTCGATTTACCGATACCAGGCTCTCACGCGATCAGGTAGACCCCACTGGATCTGAGTCAGCCAGGATAGATTCTCTCTAGCTCCGCATGATTGAGTGAGTATGAGGTCGTCTGATTTCACTCATGTTTGGTTGACAAGACTGTACCTTGTTCACTTCCTTGTCCTTTTCCTTTTTTCTTGTCCTTATACTCTGGATTCACGATGAAACTCCCAAATTCACCACAGCTTGGGCATTTTCATAATTTAGTCGTCGAGGCGTAGTCACATGTGGAGCAGATGTAGGACATAGGATTTGTAAAGTTATGAGGTTTGTAAAACTATAGGGTATGATGATGAAGTGAATGTGAAAATCAAGCTTGAAACTTATATAATTTCGATGTAAAAAAACCAACTACACTAGGTAGCTGATATTCTATTTTGTAAATTCTAGTAATCACATTCATCCGTAAGTTTCCTCGTTTCCAGAAAAATACTTGTTCTTGAGTTTAAGTAGATTAAGTTCTTTAATTTGTTTATCAGTAGATATTTTATAATCTCATCTGCTTTCACATCTCATTCATTTCTTATAGGCTTCTTTTGTCATTCGTACCAAAAATCAGATTAGATGATTTATATTTCAGGTATTATTTAAATTATGTATATGATAATTTATTTCTGAATATCAGCTATTTTCTACAATTTTTTTTATATACAGACAATTATCAGCTATTATTTTTATATTATTTTCTTCTATGACTCATTTACCATATCAGCTTCCATATAAATCCTCCACTCGATTCATAACCTCTATTCTCACAAGCTCATCTACTTTATTTCAAGCAATTTGATAAGCATCTCATATCACATTCATATATAGCAAAGTTGCATTATATATTCTGTTTTTCTTACCTGTATAATCAGCTACAAATTCATCTCCAATAAATAATGATCATGTATCTGTGAGATTTTCAAAAATCATATCTTTTCGTTGTTGTCTTTCTCCGTTACGATCAAGGTGATGCCATACTCCATAACTTAAGAAGATATTGGCACTAGGGCATCATGTGGGGAGCTCCGAGACTTGATAATTGATATTATTCAATCATTGTGCTTTTGATTTTGCTTTATTGATAAAATTTTCATCCTCATCAATTCCAAGAATTTCAACTTCTTTTCCTGTAAGAATTTGAGCGATCCTATTTGTTAATCTTCCAGGACCACATCCAAGATCTACGATTTTTACTTTTTCAGAAGATCATAATAATAATTCATTGGTTTTTTTAGAAATTTCTTCCAATGTTTTAGTATCAATTTGCGGTATTCGTAAATGCTTATTTAGTCCAGAAATATAATCATCAGGATTGACAGCGTCGGTATACTTTGCTTCCATATGGTGAAAATTACAAAAATAAATATGTTTAGAATATAAATATATGATATAACTTGTCAATCTATTTTTTATTACTAATTTTGACTTGCATTTTCAACATTTCGGAGTATAATGGATATAGTTTTATCGTGGTTGTATTTCTCTCACAATAAGCGTTCAGATACCTGTATCTCTTGTATCACATTACTTTTATGATCGACAAAACTCTTAATCTTGCTCAACAACTCGGTGATCACATCGCACAACAGTGATGGATTACATGATTTGGGTCAGCGCCATCTGATTATATTTATATCCAGCTCAAGCCTCTCAAGGATATTGAGCAAGCTTTGGCTCTGTGGCAGTGACTACTGAGAAATTTTGTCAGTGTCAAACAGCATATCGACCTGATTGTGAGTGGTAATAGGCAGTCCATCATGCTCATTATCGGTGTACCAGCGTGACTTCAGCAGTATGTGGAGAATATCTATTTTGCTAACTTTGCTA
This sequence comes from bacterium, assembly GCA_043720715.1. Classification (GTDB taxonomy): domain Bacteria; phylum Patescibacteriota; class Gracilibacteria; order Absconditabacterales; family Absconditicoccaceae; genus JAYSSF01. Next base: position 10,489 of record JAYSSF010000023.1, on the reverse strand, counting down.
CATCAGACTTTCAGGTGATCAAATATACTCCTCCAACCAGTAAAACCTATCTTAACTTCGGTGATGAAGAGATCGCAATGGATGCGGACTTCATCAAAAATGGGCAATATATGGATCCGTTCAAAGATGTATTATCTCTGTATGATATGGTCTGACCTGATGAGAGTATGGATCTTGTCTATCGTTGTAGATTCAAAAAATCAAGTTCAATCTTGGGTAAGGCACGAAAAATAGTCAAGAAAATTGCACGAGATTCCTCAACTTGAAGTTCTCCCTTGATAAAGGGAGGTGCCGAAGGCGGAGGGATTTGAAAACCTGAAGATAATGCAAACCAACAAGTTGAAATGAAGCTATGTTATAGCTACTTGACCAATAATGCCGTAAACAAAGAGAAACTTGCAGGAACAATCAAATCTGTCTATCTCAAATATCTCAAATGATGATCGATTAAGCTCAAATCATCAGTCGACTATAGGTCGATGTGACTCAATCAGTTTGTCAATTTTTACCATTTTATGTCCAAGGAGTTTGCTGTGCCAAATCTGGAATATGCGACCTATCGTAAACTCCCAGCTCCTACGACCGTCCCATCGTTTGATAATACATCAGATAAGAATGATCTCACAATCCTAGGATATACTGACTATAAGTCAGACTCCAAGATCTTCGGTATCCGCCGCGAAGATAAGCTCAGACATATGTATATCATCGGACAGACTGGTACTGGTAAATCCAAATTTATCGCCAATATGGTGAGGTCTGACATGATCTCGAATAAGTGAGTCTGTGTGATTGATCCTCACGGAGATTTGATCGATGATATTCTCTCACAAGTGCCCAGTTATCGTACCAACGATGTAGTATTATTTGATGTTGCAGATCGTGAATTCCCTGTATGATTCAATGTTTTTGAATATGAAAAGCCTGAGGAGAAGCCACTGATCGCATCTGGTATTGTGGGTATCTTCAAGAAGATGTTTGGTACTTCATGGTGACCAAGACTGGAATACATCCTACGTAATGTAATCTTGTCACTGCTTGAATATCCAGGAGCAACATTCCTCGATCTGATCCGCATGCTCACTGATGATAACTATAGAGAAGAGATTCTTGCCTATGTCAAAGATCCTATCTTGATGAAGTTTTGGCGTGATGAGTTTGATAAATTTCAACCGAAACAGCGCGAAGAGGCTATTGCTCCGATTGCCAATAAGGTAGGGCAGTTTACCAGTTCCACGATTGTGCGTAATATCTTCGGTCAGAGTAAGACCAAGATGAACTTCCGTAAGATGATGGATGAAGGTAAAATCATCTTGATCAATTTATCCAAAGGTAAAGTCGGTGAAGATAATATGGCCATGATCGGAAGTTTCATCGCATCCAAGATCCAAATCGACGCGATGAGTAGGGCAGACATCGACGAGAGTCAGCGTAGAGATTTCTACCTCTATATCGATGAGTTCCAGAACTTTGCTACTGAGTCATTTGCTACCATCTTGTCCGAGGCTCGTAAATATAAGCTTGCGCTCATCATGGCCAACCAGTATATCTCGCAGATTGACGAGCTCGTGCGTAACGCGATCTTTGGTAATGTGGGTACCATTGTGTGTAACCGTATTGGTAAGGATGATGCCGAGATTATGTCGCAGCAGTTCAAGGGTATGGCGAGTACCAACGATTTTCTCTCGCTCCCGAACCGTAGATGTTACGCCAAACTCATGATCAACGGGATGGTGTCAGATCCTTTTAGTATGAAGACGGCTGACTTCGTCAAGTATGAAGACTTCGAGGCGGTCAAGGCTAAGGTTCGTGAGCAATCACGTCAGCGTTATGCGATGCCACGTCTAGAGCTCGAAGCGCTGATGAAAGCTTGGGCAGAGAAGAAGTTTACCATGGCAGAAAAAGTCATGGAAAAGGCAAAGGCTGAGGCCAAAGCAGCCAAAGAAAAGCTAGTAGCAGATAAATCGGGGAGTAAAAGCGGAACAATAGTGAATCCCTGAGAAGAGGAATATTTATGAGAGTATAAAGCCGGAGAAATCAGAAAAGAGCAGATTAATAATATGGTTCTTTCAGCGAAAGAAATTCTATCAGCTCCAGAGTTTGCAGGAATTGAGATTCCATCGACTGCCGTTATTGTACCGACTGTGTCGGCATGAACAAGCGATAGCGTGGCGACAGAAGGAAGCCCTAAAGGATGAATGCCTTTTGATACAATCCAGTGAGTTAAGGAAAATAAAGAGATTATTACCGAATGAGACGTAGTGGATCGCCACGTCGTGCCTCCTCGCGATGACGAGAAAGAAAATAAAAAACCTCGAGAACAAGTGCCGACAAATTACCAGACGAGTCGGACACCAGACCTATCAGGACTTGGAGGAGACAAGAAAGCAGAAGAAACCATAGAGGAAGAAATAAATAATAATACCAAAGAAGTCATCATTGAACCAATAATCGATTCCTCAGCATGAGAGACTATATGAGCAACTGACGCAGATAGTGATGACTTTACTGTAGACGATCTTGTGATCGGCAATGAATACTCATGATATGTGAAACTCAAGTATAATTATGGCTTATTCGTGACCGTCTATGGAGTCGAGTGACTCCTACACAAAAACTTCATCCAGGCACCCGAGTGAGTAAGCTGGAAGAAGCTATATGAGATTGGCGATCCAATCATGGTCAAGGCGATGGAGTTCAAAGAAATTGAATGAGAACGCAGGGTTGTATGGACACAGATTTAGTTTATGAAAATTTCTTTAATATTTTTTCTTCTAATTCTAACAATATATTTCTGAATTCTATTTCTTTTCATTCATCACTAGCCATTGAGCACAATTTCTTTAGGTTTCTTATGGAGCCACTGATGATGATTGCCGTCCCTTTACATGCAGGATGTATTAAATTTATTGCCTCAAGATAATTTTTATCATTTTGGGGTATTTGTATTTTTTTATACTCTTGTTGAATTGAGTTCATTACATTCTCAAATAGCGGAAGTAGGGTTTTCTCCAGCACAACATATGGTGGGTTATTTTGAATAGTAGTTCTTGCTTCAGTTATCCTAGAAAGATGTATTAAATCTCTCTGACTATTAAATTCATTCTCAACAGAAGTACTTAATCATGATATTAGTATATTGAGAAAAAACATATGCTCAGTCGACTGATGATTATGTTTTTTTAGTATTTCAAACATTTCCATATTTGTTTTATTTCATATATTGAGATAGCTCATAAAGCCACCTATTGATTTCATGTTTTTAAAATCTATATCAATATCATCTAAACTTCATAAATTTGATCATAACTTTGCAATTTGATTATGAAATACGATTGGAATTCATCCAACTCAACATAAACTTATGCTGAATTTTTTAATAAACATATTATCACTATCGTGAAAACTTACTCATGATAGAGTTAAAAAATCTCTAAGTTTATTTTCTTTTTTTGTATTTTTAAGTTCATTAAATAATCAATTTAAATCAGTGTATGGATATCATTCTAGTTCTGTGTAAAACATTTTAGGTATATAAAAAATTAAAGAAAAGATTTGATTCCTCAATTACACAATTTTGCTATAGTATCTGAGTAGTATAAGTGTTCCATTTTTTTTAAACGCTCATGCAACGCTTCGGGGCTAAGTGAGTCTGTTTTTTGAATTAAAATCTTTTCTGATTGTGATATTATTTTGCCTGTATCTACGGGGTAATCGACATAACAACAACTACAACATATATTAGTCTGTCAATCATTGATAGTATTTTCAACGGCTCACATTCAAATATATTTGGGTTCTCAATGTCAGTCTTTTATTAGGAGATCTGCAGGATGCGAATTGATTCAAGGGAACTCTTTGAGAAAAGAGTAGGGCACTATTTTCATGAATCAAGCATATATAAGTATATTTACTTTAAGTTCCCTAAATAAAATAGAAACTTCATTAAAGTATTGTTCTCTCTCAGACATATTATTAAATTTTACTGAGTCTTTTATTATATAGCTTAAATTAAAATCAGTAGAAATTTGTTGTATACTAGAATTTTTGTTATCAGAAAATAAACCAATAATGTCTAACCCGTTAAATCTTATCTTATTTTCTAATACTTGTCTCGCATTACTTCATGTCCCAGACATCATAATTATGGCACGTCATTGATTTGTAGAACATTTTTCATGTCGGTATTCTAAAATATTACTTTTCATCGATTTATTTATTAATAAGTTTTAAATACTGTTCTTGTTTTTGGATAGAAACTTTTTTAATATATGTTTCTCAGCGAATTATGTATTTTCACAATAGCCTGTCTCATATAGAGGATAGTTTTTCATATTTAGCTTCATTGTGATCGTATCATATATATAAAGGCTTAAAATGAGTAAAATGCATTTTGTATGTCTTTCATTGATGGGGCAATATTATATTTTTCTCTTCTAGATAGTTAATTATAGTATGTATTATATTATTAATATTTTGGAATTCCTGGTGGATTTTATCAGAATCTTCTAGGCTTCTAATTTGGTTTATTGAATTGCTAATTGTTTTATTGAGCTGATCTAAATCAAAATTAGCAGAAAGCTCATTACTGTATTTATGAATTATTGATACTTGTCAACAAAGATATTTAATAGTAGACATTCTTTGATTTTCAATAAGATTGAAATCTTCACTATATACAAGCATTTCTTCAAATTGAGACCAGAATATTTCAAATAAAGCATTAAATGAAAATATGCCACTATTGTTGATAGCTATTTTTTTAGCTAATTCACTTGTATGGATATATCAATCAGGAATATGTTCGACCTTATGATTTTCTTGAAAGAATGACTGAACATTATTTTCGTTTCGACGAAAATCACCACTAAAAAACTTTTTATATTTACTATCATATTCTCATAGCGCACCTTCAGACGCTATTTCTTGTAATAATGATGGGTCTCAATATAGACAATAAACAGAGTTTGCATAAGCAATCTTTTTAATAAAATCTAATTCGGATAGCAGATGTTTGTGATCCTGTACTAGTGGAAATATTTTTCTTTTTTTAGTATCATATCAACTTCACTGTACTCAAGAATGTTGAATTGCTAAAATATCTGCAAAAACAAGAGACATTGCTTCACCAAGCATTCTAGATGCTATATGTAGTGCCTTTTCTCATTCTGATTCATTTCACGACAATATTGGATCCATGAATAAGAAGTGATAAATATCATGAAGCATAAACGTTCCTTCATGAAATTCATCTGTTTTTTTAACGATGGGCAGTCCTCAATTAAGTGATGTATTAAAATAGTTTTTCTCTGGAGGAATTTCTCGTTTCTTGAGAAATACTCATCTTTTATTGGCTGTAAAGTTAATTAGATTCTTATAGAATTGTTTTTCTAGAAGAAGTTTTATAAAAGAATTGTTTTTTAATCGTTTAGTTGGATCTGACAATATATCCCTCCCCTCTAGCAGGCATATGTCATTCCTACATGATAGGTATCTTAAGTCTCAATGTGAAAATTTACTAACTGCATATGAATATGAATATCTTATAGCGTTATCAATGGTATCAAATTCTTTGACATGAATAGGGTTACTGTTTTCTGAAATTGATCATATAGAATTATAAAAATTTAATCAAAAAACCGATTGAATTTGAGTTCAAAAGCTATTTTTTAATTGGAATAACACATCATATCAGTTTTCATCCTTATTCTCCATTAATACTATAGGTTCAATTTGACATTCCTTGCGTATCGATTCTGAAATATGAGAAAAATAATCCATATTAGAATTTATTGATTTTTAGATAAAAAGTCAGAGAATTGTCAGTATAGCTTACTTGTGAGTGCATATGTTTGTTTTTCTTCGGGAGACATTTCTGCAAAAGCTCTATTTTCTCATATTGGCATAAAAATTGTATCTCGATCATATCAATTGTTTCCACGAGGTTCAGATGCTATTACTCCAAATAGAGATTCTTTGAAATAATGTTCACGTGATCAATCATAGTATCATAGCATTGATGTCCATAAGCATTTAGTATCATTTGTGATGTTGACTAATCTAATAATATTTAAGTCTCACATTCATTGAAAGACATCTTTTATTAGTGCTCATGGAAATGTCTTAATATCAGATTTTTGATTACATAATCAGTTGATAATTAAAGACGCATCCATTACAAAACATGGATTTCATGTTTGCTGAAAAGCAGAGTATAGCTTAGATTTTATAACTTTTGTAACATCGACACTTTGAATTTCAGGTACTTCTACTCACGCTTTGTTGATTGTATATCCTGGTAAGTACGTGCTGGCTTCATTGACTTTGTTTTGATTTCATGTAACAAATAATAGCTCTTTTGGCGAAATCTGATTCATACTAGTAATTTATTATATAGATAAAATAGTTATTTGATTTTTGTTTCTCTAAGAAATTCCATTAATACCATATTTTGTGTTTGGTTTGTGTTAATTAGGTTATCAAAAATTTCTTTGCTATATTTTCTATTTATTTCTGAATTCATATTTCATGGATCATGAGAGAGACGCTTAAGTGCATCTTCTTTACTGATTCAATCACGGTTTATTAATCTTTCTACAAGTAATTCCTGATCGGTTTCTAGGTAAATACATTGGATCATATTTCAATAATCTACCTTTAATTTTTCAATAACTGTTGGGGCTGTGTGTCGTAGATATAGAATATCATCTTTTAGAAAAAGCGAATCGACGAGTGATTTAGTTATCCAATAGTTTACTCACACAATCCCAGTTCTACTATTTATACTAGGAACAGTTATTCAATCAAAAATCTCAGCTTCACTAGGCTTACTAGTTTCGTAGTAATAGCTATAATCTTGTATTTCTCATGGCCTAGGTAGGCGATCAGTAGATGAGACAACTTTTTTAGTATTTTCAATTAAGCTTATAGCACTTGATATTAGTGTATCTTTTCATGATCAATGTGGTCATGTAATTGTAATAACTTTTTTGTTCATGAGAAAAATAGTTATAAATAAAAAATATTATAACTAATATAAAAGTTAAATCAATATTATTTTATGAAATAAAATTAATAAGTGATTTTAGCGTATTATGAAATGGACTAAGCTGATCTCTAATCTGCGTGTCTTGTGCAAAAGTAAGATCGTATCACTGAGGTATGAAAATTGGATCAAAGCCAAATCAGTCTGATCATAGTTCAGTATTAGATACGATCCCTAGTAATTCTTCATCAAAAGATATTGGATTTTGTCCAGGTTCACAATATCCTAATGAGAAATTCCAGCTACAGGATCTATCTTCAGCTCACTGCATGAGTTTAATGATTCATTGATTGCCAATTCTATTGAGAGCAAACTTGGTATTGACTCATGGAAATCCATTGAGGGCATTGATAAATAGTCCAGAATCTTGTACTAAAACTGGCTTTTGATATTTTTCTGCACACACTTTTGCACCATCGAGTACCACTCACTGTGTAGTTCATAGATCTTTGTTTTCCGTATATTCAGCATTGAGCATCTCAATACTAATTGGGAGATTATATTGTGCTAAAATATTATTAAATGATTCAACTTTTCAAGGATTACTAGTGATTAGATAGATAGTTTTTTTCATTATTAGTTGATTTAAAAATTAAAATTTATACTGGTTGAGTTCTGTCATTCATGCGCAAAAGTGATATGGTGATAAACTCATTGGCTTATGAGAGAGTCGATAGTAGTTTTATATCTTTGATACAATTGCTCAATATCAAAAGCACCAGAAACTTCGTTTTCCATTTCCATATTGGCATATGCATTGTATAAGAACTGATGCACAAATAGTTTTTGTTGGGCTGAGATGTTTCACATGTTGTGAGGAGATACTACTAAATTAATAGATATATAAGAAGAAACCAATTAATTACAACATTATTTTACCCACCTCTCCCTTCTATCCGCTCTTGTAACTTGACCTTGGTCTCCAGCGGAAACTCTCAGCCCATGACCCACTGACAATAGCTCAGATCCTCATGGACAGGTCTGCCTCTATATTTACCAAAAGACCAATATACCATATCATCGAGGAGGTACATCTTACCTGCAATATCATAACGCTTACGGTCTGACTGGGTCCAGTTGTCTACTGCTTCGACAGAGTTGAGCTGTGGGAGGCGGTCCATCTGCTTCATCCAGATATCTAGTGTTGCTTGGGTGTCGGCGAGCGCGTCATGAGCGTTTGCTAGTTCTTGACCAGTATAACGCTTGTAGGTTTCTCCGAGCTTGTGACTATTGACCAGACGCTCGATGGTGAGCACATCGATCAGGTGAGTATCCTTGCTCGGCCATACGATATCACAACGACCAAACTCCTCGCATAACATCGGAATATCGAAATTATTGCTATTGTAGCCTGCAATATCGCAGTCATCTATCCACTCATACAGCTCACGACTCATCTCACGGAAGGTAGATTGATCTGCGACCATATCGTCAGTAATGCCGTGTACTTCACTTGCTTCACGAGGGATCTTGACCGTAGGATTGATCAGCATGGCACGGGTCTCACGAGTTCAGTCGCTCATGAGTTTGATCCCAGCAAGCTGGATGATTCTGTCGGTACTAGTATTGACTCCAGTAGTTTCCAGGTCGAAGAAGATGAGGGGGCGAGTGAGTTTCATATCGGATAAATAGGTTTTATAAAGGACTCGTCATTGCGAGAAATGAAGCACAGCGAAATGACGAAGCAATCCAGTAAGAAATATTGAGATCTGGATTGCCGCGTCGCTTCATTGCATTTCGCTCCTCGCAATGACGAAGACTCGAAGAGGTATTTACTGCACCACACCAGATCAAGTAGTCGCTGTGTTTAATTCATTGATATTATATATCTTGGTGTATCTATCAGCCAGATCAGTATTGCTTGGGTTGCGATCATAGAGTACGACAAGTGTATCTCATGCGATACTGAGTGCTACAGGTGTATCAGTTTCGTCGGGGAGTTGTGTAGTAGTAGGGAATCACTTGGGTTGGACAATGTAGGTGTCAGTACTACGACCAGCACTACCGATAAACGCAAAGTGTCCAGCCTTGCTCCATGCGTATGAGGCTACTGGATCGACAAAATTGAGCGCAGCCCAGTAGAGCATGGTGGTACCATTACTCGTGGAGATAAGTCTAAATGATGACTGATAGTCACGAGGTTTACTGGTTTCGAGGACGACATATTTATTGTCAGATCTGACTGTCCTGATAGCTTGTACTGCTGGGCATGTATCGCCACATGTCTTGATAAAATCAGGGATAATGGTCGTAGAGTCGAGCTTGAGAGCTCCGCCAGAGATGCTGGTATCATAGCTGAGAGTTTGCCCATTGGATGTAATAGTGAGGAAGTCTGACTCATTGGGAGTGCTACCATTGCAGTATCACAGGCCTACCGTGTCTGCGAGAGCTTGAGGTAAGTCAGAATCTGATATTTCTCATAATCATTGTGCACGATCAATCAGTGCTTGATAACTTGTGACACAGCTATCGTCAGTAGATGCGACGATCTGAGTAGTGTCTCATGTAGTATTAGATCAGGTAGTTATAGATTCGGCTGGTGGAGTAGTTTGGATTCATGATTGTTGCATCATTTGCTGTCTGACTGACTTGATGCCTGAGTCAGATGATTGTGACTGAATCGTATATTGCTGATACAGGACGACGAGAGCCAAGATCAGCGCAATACTAGCAAAGATCCAAATGAGTTGTTTGCGGGACATGATAGGAGACAAGGATAAAGAATAAGCAATAGTAATATATCCAAATAGGATGCAAGGACAAGTATGGTCAAAAATGAATAGATTTCAAGTCAAAGTATTTTTGTATTGATTTTGAGGGCAGAAGATGTATACTGGCGCTATCTTATTTTCTATACTACTCATGAAACCTAGCATCAAGCCTATGCTCCAGCATCTATGAATCTTTATTTTGATCGAGATTATCTTTGTGTTAATCATCTTCCGTGAATTACCTGAGACAAGTCTGTATACACTAATCGGAATATTGCACTTTAGCTACTGGGCGATCATTCTTGTTGCATGACGAATCAGAGAGCGCGCCACTCAGATATGGCAAAAATTCTGCTGTACCTATCTACCAATCGTCTATCATCTTGCAGTTCACCTCTATGCATGACGAGCTGCCATCGAGATTCATGCCGAAGAACATCATGATGAGCATAGTATTGTATGGATGATTGTATCTGCCTGACTGCTTGGAGGCTTGATCTGGGCAGGTGAGCGGTATCTACATCGTGTTGTTCACTGTCAGACGCATCACGCAGGAGCACATGCACATTGTCAGGATGATTGTGAGCATGAGCATGGCAAATAAAGACTTGATTTCCTATTTCATACAGGTAAATACGACTCTCTTCCCGATCTTAGTCTGAGGGGCGTCAGCCCCTCGTGCTTGGGTGGACAAATCTTGCTGCTAATTTTTTCTTGTAATTTGATTTGTGTT
>JAYSSF010000022.1:0-24915 GCA_043720715.1 bacterium | reverse complement strand
AATCTGATCTATACGACAGGTTTATCAGGATGTTGTCTACTATATCAGAAAAAGCTCCTTGAGCTACCATTTGATGATGTATATTTTGCCTACATGGAAGACACTGCAATCTGTATCAAAATCATCTTGCAGGGCTACCGCATTGCAATGGTCAAAGATTCGATAGTGCATCATTTTGGTTCCTGATCTTTTGGCATCGCACCTACCGTATTTAAAGCGTTTCATGGACTCAAAAACTATATGCTCAACTTCATTGTTCTGAGTCAATGATGGTACCGAATTATCATCCTGCCTTGGTTTAGCTTGTGATTGGTGATGAGATCAGTATTTAATCATCCAGGGATCAGGTTGCGCTGACTAATGCAGGCTAAACGATGGATTCTTACTCACCTCCCCACGATCTATAAACTCAAAAGAGAACTCAAGGTCACCATCAAGCCAAATAGACTCTATCGTCAGCTGTCTGAACAATTCATCTGTACCCCATTCTACACGCAAGTCAGCAACATACAACAGACAATTGTCACACTACTCAATACGATCGCACGTACCTATTTTGCTCTTTTCAAACGATTGATTCGCTAGTATTTACCATCCATATGTATGATTATCAAAAAATTTGTTGAAACCAAAAGAATCAAAGAACTCATTGTCAAATATCTGATTGGTAAAAAGATCTGGATGTTGACTACTTTTGGTATTAGGGCGTGATTTTGGACATGGTCACTGATCAAGCAATGAATCAAATATGGATGAGTCAACTGTATTACTGTCGACTATCGTGACCCTGCTCAGATCAAAGGCATCACTACTACCGTTGTAGAGCCAACATCTCAGATAATTGTCTCCGCTCAAGCAGATGTGCCTATACAAGTCTCATCATTTGCTCATCATAAGCACTATAATTATATCGTAAGCGCTATACCTAACGGAAGACTTATGGGACAAAGCACGATTGCAACACAAGATAATACCATCATACGAAATCTCACTCGACGACCCGGTCAATGATACGCGAGCAACCCTCGATCATATATGTTCAAGCCCAAATCTGTGATCAAGAGACCCGGTACTGCAATCGTCCTCACTGGCAATGATACGTTTCAAAACATCAATCATCGGATATTATTTGGGTTGAGTAAATATTATCTCTATCAAAAACTGTGACTTCAGGCAGATTGGTATATTATTGATACGCAAAAAGAATTTCACCAACAAGCAATCAAAGCTCTTAATATCCCTCAAGATCGTATCATCACACCCCAGACAGATCAAGTCTATGAGTTTGATACGCTGTATGCAACCAATATCACCACTATTTATGGCCTTGTGCCACAATGGATGAGTGATTTCATCAAAGACCTTTTTGTCCCTAAATCGATAGCATCGCCCAACAAAAAAATCTATCTCAAAAGAACAGGCACCAGAAGAGTACTCAACGAGTCAGAATTTGATACATATATCACTCAGCAGTGATATGAAATCATTACAACCAGTGCCAATACAACAGAGTCCGTAGATGTAGAGCTTTTTGCTCAAGCGAGTCACGTCCTATCTCCTCATGGCGCATGATTGACCAAGATTATCTTCTGCCAGCCCGAGACCAAAGTAATTGAATTATTCCAGCCTGATACACTCTTTGGCCACTATTATGCGATGAGCAAATCAATGAATCTTGATTATCACTGTTTTGTGGGCACAAGAGATACAAACTACCATGGACTGGACATGGACGCTCCTATGATTGTCGATATTTTGGTATTTGATCAATGGATCAGAGAAAATAAACTTAATTTATAGATCATTTTTATTTTGATGCTGTTCAATCAAAAACCTTATTGTAACTTGTTTTTTTATATAGTGCTATTTTAATGGAACTTCTATTAGCGACTTATATCACATAGGTAAGATATAGTTTGACTCAACAATACGCGCTAATTGTGGTTCAAATACTCATAGATTTTTCGTTTTTATGCTACGTATATAGGCTATTTGGGTCGGTGTAGGGGTTTCGATAAATTTGACTGCTCGCATCCAAGCACAGCCGCTATCTCGTAATGCTCTAGAATATAAATCATTATATTTTCTCGCATAAGGAACATTTAATTCTTGGGCCATTTTTTGAGCACATTTAGCTCTTCGCTGATTGAGTGCCATTGCGATTCCCGTAATGCCTCCTGCTCATGGTGCAAGCGTAAAACCTTCAAATTCATATGCGATTTGATCTTTATAATGGTTAATTACTTGCTCTATAATTGTGGCTGCTTTGTTGACACTTAGTCACTGTACTTGAAGTTCTTTGACTCAAAAATTAGCAATTGTAAGATGATATTGATCAAGTGGATATACTAGATTACCACCAAATATAGTTTGAATTTCTTGCTGAATTAACATTAAATCATTATTTAATGATGGGGGAATCGTAGTATCAATACCAATAATAGTCTCTGCTGATCTAATATTCCAATTTCATAATCACCGGCCCCCCCTGTTTCTTTTGCTGTTATTAATTGGTCACTATGATTGGATAGAATAGAATATTTTTTGCTCATTCTGATGTTTTATGTTTATATAAAATTTAGATCTAAAATCTAGACTATATATTATATATACTTTATAGATAAATCAAATATAGTAATCTATTTTCTCTCTATTTTTTAATAAGAAGAGATTCGTAGCATATGATTGTTTTTCTTACACAATCTTCTCGTGTATAGTCTTGGACAAACTGATAGCCATGATTTCATATCTGTTGTATCTGTACTTTATTCATCGTTGCATATTTGGTTATGACTGCGATGATGCTCTGGAGGTCTCGGGGCACAAATAACTCGCCATTATATCAGTCTTGTACAAATGATGCATTGTCTCACACGTCCGTTGCCAGTACTGGCAACCCGCACGCAAATGCTTCGAGCACTGTCAATGGTTGTCATTCGCTCAGAGAGGGGAGCAAGAACAGGTGGGATTTTTTGTATTCAATAATAGTCTGACGATAGTCGAGTTTTCACTTGAGGATGACGATATCTCATATCTCATGAGTTTGGATGAATGCCGTAAGATTGTTATATTCTAGTCCATCTCCGATCCATACAAACTGGATCTGGTGTTGTCTGAAGAATTGTGATCATATCGCTATAATCGCATCCAATATGATCTGGTGATTTTTCTGCCAATCCATCCTCGCAACTGTCACAAAAGTCAGCTTATGATATTTTTCATCTTGCTGGATGGCGTTAACTTTGTCCAGATCGACACCGTTGTAGATGATACGGATATTATGGTTTCTGTTGAGATATTGCAGGATCTTGGAAGAGACAGAGATTTCTGCATCATATATGATACCACAGACCATGAGCTTCTCCACAAAATAGGACATACGTAGTCTGCGTGCGTCCATAAACATGGTACCATGTACCGTATACACGACTGGTATGCTCAATAATCGTCATACAACCTTAGCAGGGAGTCAGGGCAGCATCGCATGAGCATGGATGAGATCGTAGCGCTCTTGTTTGGCTTTGCGTCGCAGATAGATCGTCATCGTGATCAGACAGATGAGCCTGAGATACCCGTTGAAGAAGATTGCAGTCGGTCCTACTCTAAAAATACGCATCCCATGTTGATTAGTTTCGTCTTGATCAAAAACTGTCCCATCATCTCATTTGATCTTCCTGGTGAACAAATCGACCTTGTATCAGTAAGTCTGTATCAAGATCTGAGAGAGATAATCAACATGAATCTGACCTCAGCCATAGATGGGATATCGTCATTCGCTGATAATTGCGATTTTCATGGGTTGATCTGTTATTGTTGAATATATTTTTTGTAGGTGGTGTATAGTCGTCTGACTAGTATATCGTTCAATCGTATGTTGTAAGCCTTGTTCAAAGTCATAGGTAGGAGACCATCATAACTCTTGTTTGATCTTGCTACAGTCAATTGCATATCTGCGATCATGCCCCAGTCTGTCAGGAACAAAATCAATATTTGATTCATCTTTGCCAAATGCTTTGAGAAGCAAATAGGTAATAGTCTTATTGGACAGCTCATTCATCCCTCCAAGATTATAAATACTTCACGCTTTTGCCTGAGTAAAGATAGTTCGTACACCATCATTATGATCATCAACATGAATCCAGTCTCTGACGTTCATACCATCGCCATAGAGGGGTACTTTGTGATTCTGACTTAACTGGGAGATAAAACGAGGGATCAGTTTTTCTTTATGTTGTTTGGGGCCATAGTTATTGCTACATCTACTGATAGTAACATCTAATCCATATGTTCTATGAAATGCTTGTGCAAGCATATCCCCTGATGCCTTAGAGACACTGTAGGGAGAGTGTGGATGTAGAGGAGTATCTTCATGGAATTTGATATCAGGTCTATCTAGTGGTAGATCACCATATACTTCATCGGTTGAAATATAATGAAATCTATTGAGATTAAAATCTCTATGAAGGAGAAGGAGATTATTGGTGCCTAAGATATTGGTCTCAAGGAAGATGGAAGGGTTGAGGATGCTATTGTCTACGTGAGATTCTGCAGCAAAATGAATTACGTCGGTTGGGGAGTGCTTCGCATAGATCGTTGCAAGAGTGTTTTTGTCAGTGATATCTACTTGCTCAAATACATAATTGGGCGCCGACGAGACCTCAGGCAATATATTAGCCAAATCACCCGCATAGGTCAGAGTATCACAGTTGATCCATTTGATCTCTGGATGGAGAGACGCATAACGATTGAGAAAATTAGATCAGATAAACCCAGCTCAACCAGTAATGATAATAATTTTCGAAAACATGTTTGACAACATACCCAATAAAGTATTCTATTTTGATAGCGATTGATAATACATAATCAATAATTATCAAGACTATCTGTCAATTTATTGTTGACCTTTCTTTAAAACTTTATGATACATTTCTTCTGTTTTTTTAATACACTCCTGTCGTTTAAACTGTTTTTCTGTTATTATTTTGCCTGTGTTGTGATGAAAATCTACCACTTTCTGACTAATATCATGTTCATTATTTGGTTCAACAAAATTAACTTTACCATATACCACTTCGGGGATTGATGCAACATTGGTGGTGATGAGATTTGCTCACAATGCGCATACTTCACTCACAGCAAACCCGAATCATTCTGCACGGCTAGGCAATATCACGAGATCTACTGTCTTAATCCATAATCTCAATATTTCTCTTGGCACTGATTCGATCCAGATAATATGTGATTCAAGCTGATGCTCTTTGATAAATTGTTCTACCTCTTCAACGGAGAATGTGTTTTTGACTCAAAGTATTCTCGAGGATTGTTTCTTTGGTGTAATGAAGATTTGTTTGTAGTGAGGTATTTTCTTGATTATTTCAGGAACTGCTTTGAGCACATCATCCATTCATTTAGCTACCCCCATTCTACCAAAGTATAATCCTATGTAGTTTTCCTCTAGGTGATATTGTTGTTTAAGTTGTATTATGGTCTTTTGATCAACTAGATCAGCATTCCAAAAACCATAGTCTATGCCATTATATATTGTATGAAGCTTATAATCTGGTATCCCATACATAACTCTCATACAATTTTTAGTATAATTACTCACACAGACATAGTGATCAAATGAGAGTAGAGTCAGACTCATCCATTCATAAAAATAATTGATTCATCATATCCATCCTATAAACTGATATCGTAGTCTACCGTAAATTTCGTGTACTGTGAGGACTGACTTAATTCATTTTCGCTTACTGACTACTCGGGTGGGTATGATACTAAAGTAGGTTGACCCATGAATAATATCATACTTCTCTTTGTGAATTATTTGCAGTGCTTTTTTGGTTCCATATCGCTGAAAGTTAATTCTATTGGACCCAACTCTTATAATATTTACTCAATCTATTGTTTCTCGCTGCTTGAGTTTTACGTCATAATGTGATGTGATAACAGTAACTTTATTTCATTGATGGATTAACCCACGAGTGAGTTCATAAAAGAGCGTTTCTCATCACCCAACATACGGCCAAAAATGATCAAGTATAAATAATATTTTCATGGTTTTTATATTTGCAATTATTATAGTTATCAATATGATTTGTGGTATGAAATTCAAGGCGAACATTCTCATAATAACTCTATTTTTACTCATGATGTCATCGTTGAGTGCATTACTTGTGAGTGCGTATATCAATAATCTCATCAAGCTTAGCGCATCGTTTCATGATTATTATAAATCATACTATGTCGCTAATGCCTGACTGGAGCTCGCATTGGTCAAGACCAATGGTAAAGTTCGCAAATATGGTTTTGAAGACACCGTCGTCTCATGATCGACAACCGTGACTAATAATTTCTCTGGATCGTTTGCTTCATTGATTCGCACTTCTTCTACGAGCTTATGAGATACAAATACTTCCAATCCAGATAATACGGATACATGTAGTGCAGAGACAGTAACTAGTATGTGATATGAAATCCCACCAGGGTGATGTGTACCAATTATCCTACTACAAGATAATTCTACAATCGTCCCATCAACATATAATGGTAATGAGTGATACGTTCAGTCTATTAGTGACGATCAGCTTAAATCTGTTCAAGATACTGGTTTGTCTTCGTATCCATCTCTTACTGTGTATGGAACAACCTGATTTACATCCTTGGTGACCCGCGTGGATGATGATCTTAACTTTCTCGCTTGATGGTCGACAGGCATTAGTTCGGCAATTGCGGCCAATGGACAGACAAATATCTTGTCTGTTACCGCATGATGAGATCCCCAATTCATCAATGGAGGTAAATACATGCTCATGATAGCAAATACTGATCCACTAACTACATGATACTATTGCATACAATCAAATATTAGTGTTCCAATTCCAACACAATATGTTACTATTAGCTCTCAGTGATCTTATCGTAATACAACACTTGACTTACAATGAGTCAGAAAGGCATGATTACCAGCAGATTTCTGTTATACGGCTATCTCAGGCTAATTGATCGTGACTTGTATTTGTTCAGGGATTTGTAGTTTAGGAATTGTAATCGTAAGGATATTGTCTGTAGCAAAATTGCTATGGATTTTTTCAAAAAAAACTCATTGAGGTAGACTGATAGATTGTGTGAAATCGCCTCGGTAGCACTCTTCTTTAACATTTCATAGATCTGACTTGAGTTGTGGCTTGGATCTTGTGCCTGTGATTGTGAGCTCATATTGATTGAGAGTGAGTGAGATATTATTTTTTGATACGCCAGCTAGCGGTAACACTACTACCATTTCCTTACTTGATTCATAGACATCATACGGTATTTGTACATAGATAGATGACATATTTTTTTGATAATGTATTAAAAATTTGACAAATCTTATATTTAACGATATAATTACATCAAACTACTTTTATTACATTAGTCATGCAATGGGGAAATTCAAGAGCATTGTGATTGTATATCGATTTTTAGTGATTGCTGGAGTGGCATGAGGGTTCTTGATGTTGACTGGATGGTCATATCCTATTAAGCAGGTATCTAAGCCGTTGGATGAATGTAAGAGTGTACATTGGGATAAAATGCCCGAGGGGTGTATTATTGATTTGCCGAAGATTGCATGAGGTATAAGCGAGACTTATAAAAAAGATGAGCTGTATAGGCTCGTATATTCTGACTTATGGTGAGGTACGTATAATGATGGACGAGATACTCGGTCTGGCTCTAGTCCATGAGTTGATATTGTTACTTCAAAAGGTACTCCTGTTTATGCGATTGCAGATGGTACTATCGTACAGGCATCATATAAATTTGGTATTGGTAATAGCATTACAATCAAGCATAAATATAATGGTTCATATATTTATTCATCGTACTCTCATCTCGATGAAATATATTTTAAGGTAGGAGACGTAATTAAAGAGGGTAATTTGATTGGTAAGGTAGGTAATACGGGTACTACTTATGGGCAATATGGAAATCATCTTGATTTTCAACTTACAACAACAACTCAGTGGTTTTATCCTTATAGTTACTATGATTGTAATGTGGGATTATCGTATTATGATATAATTAACTCCTCGTTATGTAGAAGTTATATGATTGCTAATACGCTTGATCCTATTGCATTTTTGGAGAGCCAAGGTCTCAGTAAAGTAATCGCATCAAACACTAAGAATACTGCTGTTGAGACCAATTCCATAGTAACTACTAGCAAGGAGTCAGCCTCTACTATTACTATTAAAACTCCAACACAGGTCCATGGTGCAGCGCCAGTAACATTGATTACTCCAACGGCACGCAGTATAAGTACTACGAAAAAATATCAATATCAAGTAGTGGGTTTGGCATCACAGGAAAGTATTGAGGTCAAAAGAAAATTTGTATTTTTTATCAAGGTTTATGATGTAAATACAAAATCATTGTATAGTGGTAAGCTTGCCCATCGTATTGTTGTGCGTGATACTAATTGAATTATTGCTTTTGATGAGCCAGTTATCACAAAGATAAGCAATGGTATAGCAAAGATAACAGCACTTTGAGTGAAATCATGATATACTAATCTCAAAGTTGAGATTGCAGGTAGAGAACTTGGTAGTTATGGTATAACTCTCAAATAATACTGATTTGACAAATAACATAAGTCTGACTATAATACTATATCATTTATTTTGTATTGGGTGTGAATGAATAATGCAGATAATCAAACATTACGAGGTAGGTTAGTTGGTATTTTAATCTTTGTGATTATAGGACTAGCTTTGTGATGGGTTTTTCTTTTTGTTCAGAATACTGATTTATCAGCATATGGCTTCAGTAGTGTACCAAATATAGCAGGCAAAATTTCCCAACTCAATAAAAAAGTAGAAGGTAAGGATAAAGAATTATTAGAACTTAATAAATCACAGGAAGCCGTTAAATATGAAATTGCAAAGCATATTGAAAAAAATATTGAACATCCAATATGGTCTAACTATATTGATTCTCTAGTAGAAATGTACGTGAAGGTTAAGAGTATCGATAATAATGATATCTGAGCGGTCGAGTTATCTGATATTGTAGTAGATCAGAAGAGGATTTGATTGAGAGGGAAAGTAACGGATCTGAATACAATTTACAAAAAAGATGGAGTAATTGATAAGCTGACTCAACTCGAGTTTCTCTCCAATATTCAAATACCTTCGTACCAAAAAGTTGATAATGTCTATGAGTTCCAGATTCAATGAGAAGTATGATCTGTAGATAAGGTAAAAAAATAAATACCTGTGGTAATTGACGACAAAATCACTATGTAAGAGACTATTGTTTCGCTAGTGATTTTTGTTTTGAGAATTTGTTACTGAGCTTATGAAATACATCATTCAATCAAACGATTTTGATATACCCCTTATTGATAGACTCTTGGAGATGAGAGGTATTACTGATTCTCAGGATCAGTTTTTTAATCCTACATTTCGTGATTACTGGATTAAGCCATCGTTGCTATCAGATTTTGAGATAGGAGTAAAACGTATCTTGGAGGCAGTAGAGAATAGTGAGAAGATCGCGATTTTTGGGGATTATGATGTAGATGGAGTGACGAGTAGCTGGTTGCTATATGTATTTATCCGCAATATCCTCAAACATCCAGATATCACAGTCAGACTACCCAATAGACTAGAAGATGGTTATGGGATTAAATCATATCACCTAGACGAGATGAAGGTTGCCGGCGTAGATCTCGTGATTACAGTAGATAACGGTATTACAGCTGTAGCAGAGATGTTACATGCTCGTGAGATTGGACTGGATGTGGTGATTACTGACCATCATAAGCAGCTTGATGAGATTCCGCAAGCTGTAGCAGTGATTAATCCCCAAACTTCCCCTGATTATGAGTTTAAGGGTATTTGTGGTGTGGGTGTAGCGTTTAAGGTAGCAGTAGGTATGATGCAGCGTTTGTGATATAGCACGTGACGTATGCAACAGGTGATCCGCTACTTGCTTCCTATGGTAGCGATGGGTACAGTAGCTGACTGTGTACCGTTGGTGTGAGAGAATCGTCTTTTTGTGAAACTATGATTGGAATACCTTAACACTCGTCAGTGAGTACCTCAATCATTACTATGATTTATTGATTATATTAATATTAAATGACCAGTAGATAGTTATCATATCTGATATATGATCTGACCGAGAATCAATGCTGGTGGTCGCATCATGTCTCCCTATGATTCATTGTGGACACTGTTACATCATGGAGAGAAACAGATTAAATATATGGAAAATATCGATAACCTCAATACTCAACGTCGTCAGATCCAAGAAAAAATGTTCAAAATGGGTGAAGATCAAGTGAATCATGAACTACACCTATTGATTGCATGAGGAGCAGATTTTCATGAGGGAGTGGTGGGGATTGTGTCTGGTAGGCTGACTGAGCGTTACTATAAGCCGTCATTGGTTTATAAACATGATCAAGAAAAAAAGCTAATGGTTGCAAGTCTCAGGGGTCCAGGGTATTTTTCGGTAATTGAGATGTTATATCATGCCAGAGAAATGCTTGATAGGTATGGATGACACAAGCAAGCATGAGGTTTTACCGTACATGAAGACAAATTTGATGCAGCATGTGCGTTGATGCAGGAATATTGTATGATTAACCTACAAGATGGTACTCCTGATAAAGAATCATTGATTGATACCATCATCTTACCACATGAGATGACTTATCAGACAGTGCAGCAGGTGCTCAAGTTGGCTCCCTTTGGCGAAGGAAACCGTGAGCCACTATTTGCTTGGCCTGATGTAGTGATTACTGCTGTGCGCAAAGTAGGACAGAAAGGCAACTGACACCTCAAATTTACCGTCAACTATGATGGGGTAGTGTTTGACGCGATGCGATGGAGCAAATGAGTTAGGCTGACTGACTTCCAGGTAGGTCAGACATGGACGATGATCGGTAAACTCAAGTCTGAGCCACAAAATTGGTATGTAGTGATTGAGGATATGGTGGATAGCGTCTAATTCATTTGCTTATTTTTTTGTTTATCGTTATAATTGAGTCAGTTTAACTGCCTTATTTTGAATATGGAAGAAGTATTCTATGTAAAATCTTTTAGAGAGCAATTTGATGGATTGCAGACTTTGGTGTGAAATGATCTTATTACTACACAAACTACTCAGGAGATTTTTGATACATTTTTAGTTAAACCAAATACATTAAGTTTTGGTCGACCTCCAAGACTTTGTACAACAATACTAGATATTAATTATGTAAAAACCTATAGACCTCAAGGACTAATTTTTACATTACCCAATAATGAGAAGCCAGACTATGTTTTCCCATTCGATCTAAATGCTATCACGGAGAATGATAATCCTGTTGTTGAATATTATCAAATGTGAAACGATGTACATTTGCACTATAATGTTAAACTTATTGATGATTTTATGGAATTTGCTTTTTCTTCTTATGAAGACATGTATCACAAACTAAAGAACCCTTCTTGAATTATTGATCCGGAAGATATTTTAACTTTAGTAAATAATTTTCGTGTCAATAAATGAATATCTTTACTTGAACCTTCAAAAAAGAAATTGGTAGAATATAATGAGGCAATTTTTCTTAGACCTGTAAGAATTAATCCTGTTGCTATTTTTGGTGATAAAAATAATGAGGAGTATCAGAAAATTTCTCATACACACAATGTACCCCATTATTCAAGTGCGGAGGATTTTTTTTCTAAAAGTACTTGATAGCTACACTTCCATCACATAACTATACTTTTTGATCAAGATTTGCAGACGCTGTCACATGAGAGGATCAATGTCTTTGAGGAGTTTATGGAGTCTGTTGAAGCTGGAGTGAAATTTGCCTAGTTTGATCATCGACTCAAGCACTGACCAGTTCAGTGTTTTTTTGTGCTTTTTGAGGAGTTTGGCGATAAACTGTGTGATATATGCTTGTTGATTACGAGGAGTAGAGTACAGTGTCTCGAGGAGCGCAAGTTCGAGTACTGCGTGTTTGATCTTGACTCAGGGGAGTGAGATGGTCTGAGTGTGTTTTTTGGTATAGATAAAGAGGGATTGATTGTTGGCTCCATGATAGCTCTTGTAGATGACTTTTTTGTCAAAACAGACTACTTCTGTAGCAGCTTTGGTGCTATTGATGATGACAACTTCATCTGTATTGAGCTGACCTACTCCGCTGATAAGCTCGAGGGCTGAGATTCCTCAGATGTATCGTGCCGTATCACAATCGGTACGGCAGTGTTGGTAGAGGAGCTTCCAGTATCGTTGAGCGACAAGATCTTCTTCGCTGACCTGTGCATGTGGTGGTTTGATATAGAATAGATCCTTCTTGCAGCTGATGATATATCCTTTGGATTTGAGATGAAACATGATCTTGTAGATCTGAGTATCTTTGAGAGGTTGGCTCGTCATCTCTTGGATGTGAGTTTTGATGGTCTCAATCGATATAATCTTGTGATAGAACTTGGATAAACTAGGCATCACTTGGGGCAAAGTCAGACTCTTCATATATCAAATAATATCTAATAAATCGCTATCTTGATATGAATATCATAACAATATGTCTTATAAAATCAACATGAAGTTTCCATATAAATATTGATGATCTGTCTCTTGTAATCAGATCAAAAAAGTGTATCAGTAACCCATGAACCAATTGAAACTCTTTGATACATTATCGACGCATTCAGCACAGCTTCCTTGTATGAAGATGACGTTTGATGCTCGTGACGAGGGTGGTTATATGGGTATGGTCGAGATCAATTCTAACAAGTTCCGAATTATATTTGACGCGGATGAGTACGACCATGTGGATAACTTTGAGATTGTCTCTGCCAAATGATACTTTGAGCTCAATCTATGAATCATCAAGCTGGTGAGAAATATCGTCAGGCAATTGTATACTCGTCATTGCATGAATAACCTCGTTGCTGCATTTTAATTGTTTATCTATGATAACCGTATGAGAATTATTGATCAAGAAGTATTTGCTCATGAGATACTACAAGATACGACAGGTATGATTTACTTGGTGGATTTTTTTGCTGAGTGGTGTGGGCCATGTAAGATGCTCGCTCCTGTGCTGGAGCGGCTCCAGACTCAATACGAGGGCAAAATTACTATCGTGAAACTAGATATTGATGCAAATCAGGAATTAACTGAAGAGCTACAGATCATGAGCATCCCTACGGTAATGATCTATCGCAACTGAGCAAAGCTTGAGACTATCAATGGACTCAAATGAACGGAGTTTCGATCTCCATTGATTGATTCATTACTTGTTATTCCTGTGTAGAATAAGCTCTATTACTTGTTTACTAATGTCTTGTGCTTTTAGTCTTTCTTTTATGAGGTTGTAGACTCAATGGGCGGTGGTTATAGTAGGTATTTCGTTATGAAATCGATCTTTTCCCATGTCGATTGATCAGATAAATCTCTCTTTAAAATTTGGATAAGAAAATATGCTCGTATCCTTATCCTTTACAAAATGTACGCCAGTTCTTTGTCGTTTCTTGACTCCTATTCGCTCTTGATATTGTTCATCGGTAATTAAATGGCGATCTGCTAGCGTACTACCATTTAAGTTCTCTCGGGCAGAAGATATATTTTTACCGTCTTTTTCAAGGTCAAATATCATAATATTTCAAGCATTTTTAACTACCCTTGATATAGAGTTATCTTTAGGTCGCGTAAAGTTGTTGAGATAGTATGTTGTGTTATATAGGGAGTAGAGTAAATCTTTTCCTTTTCTTCTTTCGCCGTATGTTGCTAGGTTGAGATTTCATGTTTCTTGTTGCATGATTGATTTGAATCATTTTCTGCTTGTGGCATGTAATCAAAAATAAGGGATTGATGTGTTTTCCAATAACTGTATCAAATTATTATGAGTAGATCATCGATATTCTGTAAGGTCATTGATCGGTATTGATAGAAAGCCCTTATCCTTGAATAGCGAATCTAGTATTTGTTCTTTTTTAATTACTTGTTTCATTGATTATGATGTGATGAAGTATGTAGGCTTTGTGCTTGAGTATCCTACTGCGGATCAATATGAAAAATAATATCTATATATTAGATATTATAATATTATTGTCAATAGACTTTTTTAATATTTTATTTTTTACCTACACTAGCAACCGCCACAATAAGACCGAGGAGCATAAAGATGAAGAGGAGATTGTTAATACCATGTGGCATTATGATGATTGTTTTTGGAGTACTACAATCTGTCTGGTGACGAACTGTCACTTGCGCTCATAGACTTGGGGGATAGGAGTGATTGACCACTTTTTGTCTTCTCCAAGGAGATCTTCGATCATCTCAAGGATCACATTGACCTCATAGATACGATAGACGGGGATAGTCATACAGATAGTGATGTCGTTGAAATATGCATCTATCTGTTGGAGAAATCCACAGTATACTGCTCAAATCTGACTCAACTGATGGTGAGCTACCTTGGGCATGAGGCGTGTAGTCACGATAGGTCATAACCATCACTCAGTGACGATGACATCAGTATGCTTGACGAACGGCTTAGTGATTGGATCTGTGGCATCATGTTTAAACGCTGTGAAGCGATGATCAGTATGGCGAGCATGAGTCTGCCACCAAGTAAGGTTAGGCTTGATCAGGCTACCATTGATGTCAGAACAGATCACATGATACCCATGAGCATTGGCCAAGAAGCCTGTTGTACCAAAGCCACAGAATGGATCATATATTGTATATTCTTCCTTTCACCCTTCCGGGTATTCGCTGTTGCTCGTTTCATGAGTGGACTGATGATGAGCGAGTGCGATATTGATCATCGTAAGAGCGAGCTTGGATGGCATCATCCCGATACCCATACCAGACCCAGGTTTCTCAAAATCTACTACCTCAAATAGTCAGATATCTTGATA
Organism: bacterium; assembly: GCA_043720715.1. Classification (GTDB taxonomy): domain Bacteria; phylum Patescibacteriota; class Gracilibacteria; order Absconditabacterales; family Absconditicoccaceae; genus JAYSSF01. The sequence goes on along the minus strand of JAYSSF010000022.1, from coordinate 10,006 downwards.
TCCAGTCACAACACCGATCTGTACCGTCTCATCCAGTGATTCGTTGCTGTGGATGAGGATGAGTTCTTGTCATTTATCTTGCACTTCGAGGTCACAGTGGTCGAGCGTGAGCTCCTTAAATCTCTTGGTATATCATGAATCTTTGAGATGCTTGCCGAGGAGGCGGGAGTTAGTACCTATGAGTTGTGGCAAAATAAACCCACCACCCTTCGGGTCCCCCTCCCTTGTTAGGGAGGATAGGGTTCACAAAGTAGTGACTTGTCATCGTTTGATGATACCTCATAGCTGTGCAAGCTTATCAGGAAACTGTGTATCAAAGATCGCGATCGGACCATGAGTCTTGAGATTTTCTGGGTGGATGTATTGTAGCTCTGCGAGAGAGATTTGTTTGTGTTTACCGAGGATAGCAAAATAAGTCATAGGTCAAAGGTTATAGGTGATAGGCTTTTGATAACAATAGTATAAGGATTGGGTCAATTGATACAAATAAAAAAGACACCGAAGTGTCATTATCTTAGCTTACTCAACTTAATGTCTGCATCGATCTTCTGGATGTCGCTGAGGATGTCTTCATAGGCATCGGAGTTCTGATCCACTTTGATAGACTCGAGTTTCGCGAGGAGGTCAGATTTGTTCTTCTCCAGGATCTCAAGTGACTGAGTGGGGGAGGATGTAGCTTGTGCGCTCACGATGCTTACCTGATCTCACTCAACTTGGAGTACTCATTGACTAATACTGAGATTAATCACCTTATCTGTGATGATATATCTACCCAATAAGCTATCATCGATCTCCGGTGGTACGATCTTCATCAGACCTGTCATACAGATAGTAACGAGAGGTTGGTGTCATGGTAATATTGTGATCTGACCTGAGAGTGTAGGTACTGTAATTTGTTTGACTGGTCAGTCGTATTGTGTTCCGTCGAGAGATTGGATGTTGAGGTGGAGGAGCATATGATAGGTTATGGGTTATAGGTTATAACTTATAGTAATGATTTTGCTGCTAAAATCTACAGCGACTCAGAAATAGATTTGAATTGATTTCTTGGTTCTTTATATTCCTTGACTAGGTTTTCGAGATTCATTAACTTAATACTAATTTGATGGTAGTCTGGCTCGTCTGTTCCTTCTAAAATTATACATATCTCATTAATCGATACTGTGTATTTATTATTGATAGATAAGGAAACAGTCTGAAGTCAGTTTCTTTCTGATAATTTTTGAATATCTGATATAGTGCTTGATGTTCGTCAGGTTCATGCTAATTTGCTACACAATTCGTTAAATTGTTCTCCAAAAGTTTGTGTGACTTCGGAAATTCATTTTATTTCTCAGGAGATTCAGCGCTTGAATAAATCTACTATCATTGAAATCATAAGGTCGAATTATTAAATAAAAACCTCCCATAGTCGACTAAAACATATAAGAGGCCAGTTTATCATATTATATTACCTACCTACACTTCTTCTCATAAATGATGGAAGCTCACTATCTGGGTTTGATTTTGGAGTGTCTGATTCTTCGTTTCTCGGTTGTGCACCGCTGGATCTGAGAGCTCTGTTGATGAAACTATCACCACCGCTACTGGTACCACCACCTACTTTACGACCCAGGAGGTCTCTGGATGAACCTTTGATCGGTCATTCTTGTTCTTCTCCTACAAATCCTGTAGCGATTACTGTGATTTTGACTTCATCACCGTAGTCATCGTCGATACTCATTCCCCAGATCATTTCAGCGTCTTCGTCGAGGATTTCTTCTACAACACGGGATGCTTCTTGGACTTCGACGGGAGTCAGATCACTACCTCCTGTAACAGAGAAGATAACTCTCTTGGCGCCTGTGAGTCTTGCTTCGAGGAGCGGGTTTTCGATAGCTTTGCGAGCTGCTTCTACTGCACGGTTTTCACCTTCGCCGTATCCAATACCCAGAAGAGCATTACCAGAGTTGGAGATAATCTTCTTGATATCGGCAAAGTCGATATTGATGAGACCTGGCTTGGTGATCAGATCAGCGATACCCTGTACACCGAGCATCAAGATCTTGTCGATCAGAAGGAAGGCTTGGTTGAATGATGTCTTCTTATCTACGATGTTGAAGATTTTATCATTTGGAATCACGATAAGTGTGTCAACTGCATCTTTGAGTCTTGCGAGACCATCCATAGCGTTGTTGAATCTTGCTTTGTGTTCGAAACTAAATGGTTTAGTTACTACACCAACGGTCAGGATACCCATTTCTTTGGCAGTTTGAGCGATTACAGATGCAGCACCAGTACCAGTACCACCACCCATACCAGCAGTAATAAAGATCATGTCAGCATCCATCAAGAATTTCTTGATTTCATCGATGCTTTCTTCAGCGGCTTTGCGACCGATCTCGGGGTTTGCTCCTGCTCCAAGTCCTCTGGTAACGTTCATACCGATATGAACTTTTTTATCTGCAAGGCTGACTGATAGTGCTTGTGCGTCTGTGTTGACAGCGATAAACTCTACTCCTGTGAGATGTTCTTTGACCATACGATTGAGTGCGTTGTTACCAGCGCCACCGACACCGATTACTTTGATCTTAGCTCCTGGTACAAAGTCTGGGATGAATTCTGTAATTGCCATGTTAGTTATAAGGTTGTAAAGTTAATAAAGTTTATAAGGCTATAAGATGATTTTAGTTTTGATTAACTCGATCTTTTCGATACTCTTGTATTTTTTGTCAGTCTGTTTCGAGTTCATTATTCCTTCGATATGTTTGAGTAAAATTCATTATAAGTTCATTGGCTTTTCACGATAGCTCTTTCCCGTCATTTTGTATTATAGAAATCTGATTGTCTCATTCTCAATACAACTGACTAATATTACATAAAAATCAATCTCTATATCAAATATTCATTTATTAAAAGATTTCTTTAATAAAATTCCAAACATTTTTTGCCCAATCCATTGAGAATCACAGTCATAATCATCTTTTACTGTCTTGATGATATTTTTCTGACCAGTGGTATGCTGCAAGGATGTTGATAAGTTGGAGATTGTTACCAAGTTCTGGGAGTCACATGGTATGATCCTTGGCATAGAAGGTAGCAAGCTTGAACATATTCTTAGCGATATCATCCACTCCGGTCAACTTAGATCATCCTCCGTATAGATATACTCCTCATGCGAGTCTGCCGTCTTTATCAATATCGATGAGTTGGTCGTTGATGTATTCAAATATCTCTTCGTATCTGGATGTGATGACATTATTGAGGAATGTGAGATCGAGTCTGTCGTCTGTCGTACCCGTGGTGTCAGTGGATAATCCTGTCTCTACTTTGATGGTCTCTGCTTCTTTGATGTCAACCTGGAGTCAGATGGAGATATCTTTGGTTACATCTTCTCATCACATCGGTACTACTCAGTAGGTTAGTGGATATCAGTTTTCGTAGACGACATACGATGTTTGGTTATATCAGATATCGATGAGAAGTGTACCGAGATCCTTCTGATCAAAGTCGAGCAATAGTTCACTTGCTACGATAATGTTGGGAGTAATATCTGCAATATTGAGTGTGAGTTTATCAAATAGCTCAGTGAGTGCGGTGTAGAATGACTTGGGTATTGCGAACACATCTGCGACGAGCTCGAGCTTCCTAGCTTCCATACCAATTGGGTCTGTTACAGTAAGCTGTTCATCGACAATCCAATGTACTGGCATAAGCTTGATTATCTCATAGTTTGATTGCTGTGCGATTTCTCCTACGATCTTAAGTAGATGATCGACGTCGTCGTTGATGATTTTGTCACTCATGATTCTTTTCTGTTCATTGAATCTGGTAACAAGCATATCAGGATGAGAGATCGTAAGATGTACTTCATCGACAAAGTCAGCACCAAGCTTTTTGAAGAATGTTTGCATCACTTGCTTAATACTATCAATACAATCATTGCTATCGAGTACTTTACCCTTTCTCATTCATTTGGTTTTGACCATATCTTTGACTAATACGATATGTTTTCCTTCCTCTTGAGATATGAGAGCTCATTTTACATATCCATTACCTATATCAAAGACTGCTTTGAGTGATTGCATGTGCTACGAGAGTTTCTTAGAGAGATAAAAATTATTAAATTCATACTAGTCAATGTAATTAGCAATGCAATATAAAATGATAAATTAGTGATAACTTATGGTTATCAGATATATTTTATATCAAATCGCAATGTAATTATCATACTTATTTAGTGCTTGAAATCAATTGAATTATATAGCACTTTATGAGTGAGATATGTTTTATAGGAAGCGTTATTACTGCCAAAAGTTATCGGTACATGTTACTATTTTGATGGGCTGAGTTATTTTATGCTATTTCACTACTACATTGTTGACATACATACTATTGTTGGTATTGCATTTGTCTGACAGATGATTATAGTCTCTACAATCAATTTTATTTTTTTAGTGTATGGTAGTATGTCAGACAAAATTTATAATGTATCGAAAGAAGCAGCTGCTCAGTTAATCGGAGTATCAACCAGAACGATTGATAGATATATCAGTGATGGTAAACTCAGTGCTAAGAAAGTATGAAACAAAGTCATGCTCAATCAAGCAGAAGTAATGAAGATGAGGTCAGAATTTGATACTCTTCCACAATCTAATGGTAGAGTAGACGTGCTCTCGCCTGAGTCAATGAATAATCTGGAGTGAGGAAGGACAACATTGAGTACGGGTGTCAATATTGATGAACTTGCATCATTGCTCGATGAAAAGTTTGAAAAGTTCCAACAAGCACTAGAGGACAAAGATAACCTGATCGAAGATAAAAATAAAGTCATCTTTATGCTTCAGAATAAGGTAGGGGAGCTTGAAACAAGGATTAAGTCAATGATTGCGCTTCCTGACTATACGGCTGAGAAACAACAACTCCTGACTGATAAGCAGAAGATGGAAGATATGATTGATAGATTACAGAAAGATAAGTCTCGTATGAGTATGGAAAACCGTTTGTATTTATTTATTTTTATTGTTGTCATTTTATTCTTGGTGTTTTATGCATTCAAAGGATAACGAAATGCTTGCAATACTTTATCAAAAGATTAGAACGGGATAATTTAGTATTTATTATTACTGCACAATGTTATTTGATTTTCTTAAGTATGTGGATGAGCTCAGAGAAAAGGAAGATAAAAAAGCAATCGTCGAGAAATACGAGATGCTACACGGCACGATTGAGTGAGATCTAAAAAATCAGATCTGGTTTCGTGAATATGTTAGCAAATTTGTTGCTGTAGAATATCAGGTTCCTAATTTGCGGAAGGATGACTTTGATTGGGATCTGCTCAACCAACTTGTATCTGCATCATTCAGTAGTGAAGTATTGTTGGATATGAAATGAGAAGAAGTCTGACTGCCTGAGATGACTATCTCAGTAGAGAATGAGGGTAATGTGATCTCCAAGATGGTCAACGAACTTTATCCATTTCAGATTGATAGACTGTATCAGATCTATGTAGAAGAGCAGATGAATCTTCAGAACCACCTCACTGAAAGTGTCAAAGAAAATGAAAAATGAGAAGAATGAGATAAATCGATTATGGCAGAACAGGATGAGATACTGGCTCAAAGAGATTATCGTGTGAAGAGATGGGGCTTGTTACTTGAGACACTCAATCGTAAGAGCGAAGTAGCGGCAGACAAGAAAGACAAAGAAGAGAAGCTTGGTAGTTTGTATGATCAACTTTAAAGCTAGAAAGCTAGATAAAGTAGAAAGCTAGATAAATTTGACAGATTATAAAATATAGTTATAATATAAATACGTAGAGTAACTATCGTGACCAAGTTATATTGCCACATCCACTAATACATTGATGGTGTGGTTTTTTTGTAGCCTCACCCTAAATCCCTCTACTCATTCGAGCACCGAGGTCCTATTAAGAGAGACTTGAATTTATAGAGTTGATTGCTATATTTTTTGTATGTATGATTATCGCACACTACTGTATTCGCTGGATGATACGATCAAGGTATCTGACTTAAAGTCAGGGGAATTTGACCATGAGAGAGATGTGATTGGGGTCGAGGAGTATCTGACCAAGCATAACATTCAAGCTCACATCGACGGAGATCAGAGTTATCACTATAAGACATATCAGATATCGAGCAAGCCGTATATTTACTATACGATGGGTAATGAAGAACTACTGTCCAAGCCGATGGTAGCGATCGTATGACCTCGTAAGCCAAGTGACTATGCGTATCGTGTACTGGATCAGATATTGGATGTGTTATCACAATACGATGTGGTCACCATCTCTGGGATGGCAGAGTGAGTAGATGAATATGTACATCTTGGTAGTATTGCTCGTGGGATACCGACAGTGGCAGTCTTGTGAGCGTGATTGGTGACGGTATTGCGTAGTACTAGACGCCACGTGGTGCAACAGATCGTCGATGCTGGAGGGTTGGTCTACTCTGAGTTTAGACTCAAGCAGCCAAGTACTCATTATACCTTTCCTCAGCGCAATCGTATTGTGGCATGATATGCTGACTGTGTTGTGTTACCAGAGGCATCGCTGGGCTCGGGAAGCTTGATCACAGCAGAGTTTACGATGAAGATGAGCAAGCCACTATATGTCACACCAAACTCGATCTTTGTGCTCACCAGTGAATGAACAAACATGTTGCTCGCACAGCATCAGGCACAAGCTCTGATTGATATCCAAGGTCGAGCAGATCAGTACTTCTCTCGTCGTAATACTAGTACTGGAAAGTGATCTCATAATGATAACTATAAGTTATCTGATCAAGAGCAGGTGATTTATGATTGTATCGCGCAAGCATGACAGTGAGTGGATCTGGGATATGTGATGAGCCATGTCCAAGTCAGCCTAGTAGAATTACAGACAATATTGTCGATGTTAGAAATCTATGGAGTTGTGAGGCAGAGTAGTCCAGGAGTGTACTCTTCTTAAATTATAAATCATAAAGCATAAATCATAGTACCTAGACGTATGGGATAATGCTAACTATTCTCGAGTTCTCGTCAATCGGATCATGTTCGATGGTAATGATGTGTCGTGAAGAGTCTGCGTAGTACTCTGGGAAATTTGGCCACTCGATAAAGCAGTAGTCATAGTCTTCCATCGTATCGCTGACGCCTCTGAGTGTCAGGGTAGTCGGATCATCGATCCTGTAGAAATCCCCATGAAATAATATATCAGAGTATGTATGATAGTAGACATAAGTAGGGCTGTGGACTTGAGATGGATCAAGACCAAGACTCTGGGCAAATCATTTACATAGATGAGTTTTGCCAGCTCATAAGATCCCGTGTACGAGAAATTTCTTACCAAACTGAGTAAGAGATTGGCCAAGTGAGATCATGGATTCAGGGGAGGAGATATGATGAGTTATTGGGTTCATAAAGTTCATAAGGTTAATAAAGTGATTTATTTAGCTTTTCTGTTGAGATAAATTCAAAATCGTCAGAGAATTCATAATCAAAGCAAGATCCATAAGATAGGTCATAAGTTAAATGTTATAGGTCATAACTGATAATACTCGGCACGCAGATTTTGTCATAATGTATTAATCACTCAGTCCACTGATGCATCATCAGGGACAGGATATCGATGTCATGAGCCAGCGAGAGAACTAAGAAGTGAAGCATCCATCGTCGACGTAAGTCAGCGTCAGCTATCATCATAGGCTACGATCTGTGTGCCAGTGCTGAGTCATACGATCCGTAGTTGTGCACGAGTCTTGAGGATTTGAGCAGTCTGACTGAGATTATATCATGTATTGCTACCACCGTCGGTCATGGTGATCACGATGGGCTTGTAGTTGAGTCAGGATCAGATTTGGTCATATGCGATGAGTCGAGCATCACCGAGCGCTGAAGATCATTTGGAGCTAGAGAGGGGAGTTAGGGAGTTTAGGGCTGACAATGAAGAGTGGATGGTTGGAACTTGTGCGTAAGTAACAAGCAAACCCTCCGGTCTACGACCACCTCCCTTGTCAGGGAGGATGCCAATTTGAATGAGGGAGTCAGTAATATACTGCACTACTGATCGTCTTGATGGCGTAAGATCATTGTGAGACATGCTGCGAGATTGATCGATCACGAGGATGGCCGGTGTAGGGACGCGCTCGTGGCGCGTCCGTGTGAATTGTAGATGAAGAGGAAGAAGAATAGAACTAATTATTATCAGTGCTTTACTGATGATCAGAATGTATTTCTTAGTATAGTTGATAGCATGAGAGGGGAGGATGAGACTGGGTTTGATCCATGACCAAAATGCGTAGCATAATCGTGCTACTAGGATGATAATGAAAATAGATCGGTTTGGGTTTCGTTGGAACATAATCTATGTCATGGTAGTGATTTTGTGATAAAAAAAAAGATCCATATGAGAAAGATATTGATCAGTTGAAAAAAGTAACTAAAATCCTATAACTTATGATATGAAGCTATGATATTTTGTGTGAATAATAATGCTTGTGCTTGTGTTATCGTGATGTAGCATCAATAAGCAAGTAGTGCCTGAGATAAATCAGGCTACGGGCGTAGTCGCTCCTACATACCAACGTACGTTGTATGTGTTTGGAGATAGTCTGAGTGCTGGATATAGACTTCCGATCGAGCAGTCGTATCCGATGGTGGTAGAGCAGATGCTGCGTGAGCGTGGATATACTATCCGTGTGATCAATGCTGGAGAGTCATGAGATACAAGCGCAGGATTACGTGAGAGGCTTGATCGAGTGATTGCTGATGCGGTAACGGGCGATTTGGCGCTGGTAGTGATTGGGTGAAATGATGGACTCCAGTGACTGTCTACCGTGCAGCTTGAGGATAATCTGATGTCAATCATCCAGACACTACAGGATCGTGGCTTATCTGTGATCGTGGGTGGGATGCAATTACCAACTAATCTATGAACAAGTTACAGATCTGACTTTGCCGCTGTCTATCCTCGTGTGGCGAGTGGTAGTAATTCTGAGTTGATTCCGTTTATCTTGACGGGAGTAGGATGAGTACCGGAACTCAACCTCAGTGATGGTATCCACCCAAATGCGAGTGGTCAGGTGATTGTAGCGCAGACGGTGGTAGAATTCTTGATGGATAATGAGATACTAAGTCAGTAGATATCTTTTGGAGAAAAAGAAATCCCACAGGATTTCCTATGGGATTGATGAGTTTATATAGTTCACCAATCCCAATAGGAGTACCTAGGAAAATTGGTTCATTTCAAGTATCAAGAGGGTGTTAATATTTTAATGACTTCATAACTAGCTAAATAATATGATGCTAAATAAATTAGCCCCACTGTTGATATCAGCACAATAGTTAGAAAAATTGGATTCCATAATTCAAAATAAGCCCAATCAGTCTTTCCATTTTTAATGAAAGACTTTATAACAGAATACCAAAATGCAATTGCAAAAGATGCAATTATTAACAATTCTATACTCGCAAACAGTAGTGAAAAATTGCTATTAGTTGTATTTATCAACATTGTTCCTTCTAACATATTGTCTCTAAATACTAAAAATAGAACAATAGTACTCAAAAATGAAATCGATATACACAGCAAAAGAGAATAATATCCCCCTGTTAGTATGCGTAATAAATCTACAAATTTAGCTTCTTTCATTATCTTAAGAATTTAATTTTTAATTGCCTACTTTTTACAGAGTGTTCGGCTTGTCTCTTTAATCATTATTTATGTCATCACACAACCAATCTACTTCTTCAACTTCTTCTCTAGATGGTAATACTGGTTTTGAATTTCTTGGCCTGCCGATAATACCGCAAACTAAAATTAAGATTAGACAGATTATGTCTGAGATTTATTCCATATTCTTTTTATTTAATTTTTTAATTATTTTAATAAAGCACAAAAGCACTTCAGGTTTTTTGATACTTGAAATGTTAAGGAAACACTGCAAAACCTACCTCTAAAATAACACTAAAATAATCAATTTTCACTAGCAAAAAAGCTAAGAAACAGTACTATATGACTAGTATT
>JAYSSF010000021.1:0-8560 GCA_043720715.1 bacterium | reverse complement strand
GATTTGAGAGATTTCGTTTAAGATGATTTGAATGAGTTCAAATAGAACGAAATCTTATTAGTTTAGCACATAATTTGAAGAAATTAATAAGATTTGAGCTAGCTTATTAAAAATTTAGACGTTGCAGCAATTAAGGTGACAGTGTATTTTGATTTATGAGACAGGCTCATCATCGAGAGATTTTTTATACCACACTAATACATATAAATGTAATATACTCTCGCTCCTGCTGGCAAACTGGTCATCGAAGCACAATCTACTCACTGGATAGCGGAAGGTGGAGGTGGAGGTGGGGTTGATACACATGAAGCATCTGCTCCAGTATTGGGGATACATATATTACCATTGTTTGGATCAAGTTCGTTGGGGATCGTATCGAGGTCAACATCACCATTGGCTCATGCTGGATTAAATAGTCATAGATATGTGGTAGCAGCATTGACCAGTGACTCAACTCGGTTTGGGTAGATATCCGACACATATCATCCAGTAGTGTCGTTGTTCAATGTACTACCTTCCTGTCGATCAGGCTTACCATCTTGATCAAAATCAAGCGCACATCCTGTACCGAAGTTGCTTGGGACACATGGGTTAGTGTTAGCTGGATCAAGCTCATTGAAGACTCAATCTCCGTCAGTGTCAGCATTTGGATAGACTACTGTATTTCTATCTGCTTCTTGCCAGTTATAAATACTGTCTCATGAAACAAGTACTGTCAGTCATCACTGGTTGATAATACTCGCATACTGACCACTATACAGATCATATCCTAGCGCAAGAGGATAACCAAAGAATGTGTCAGTATTGGTAATTTCTCACTCTTGATAGTCGGTTTTACCATCACCATCTGTGTCACGCGTACATCACTCCCAAAACACCCTAGGATTACACTTATCATTATCATCTGGATCATACAGCGACCCCGTACTATATGGTCTATAACCATCTTCATCAATATCATTATTGAGGTAAACGATACAACTTATACTATATGGATTTGGATTACAAGGATCTTGATCGTTTGGATCTCGATATAAGAGTGTACGATAAATGTTGTTTTTATATGCATCATTGTCATTGTCATCACACACCCCTCATGGGAAAGTACTCTTGGTTCAACAATTAAATACCAAGCTATTTGGCAAACACGCATTACTATCACTGGAGTCTGCATTACCATAGTTGGCTCTTATTCATGTCGCGATCACATAAGAGTCTCTGTCAGGATCAGATCAGGTGCTAGTGGTGGGCGAACTACAAGTTACTGTGTTTGCTGACGGCGGATAGGTAACTCACGTTACGACGGCCGACACTCCATCACATCAAGCGGCACTTTCACAATCCAAAGAACAGGTATCTGTACCATTTGAAACCAACACATTATCTGTACCTCATCCACAACTATAGGTATCAACTCCATTATCACCATTAATGGTATCGTTTCCACCTCATCCACAAATCGTATCAACTCCATTTCAACCATTAATTATATCATTTCCTTCTGATCCCACAATTACTGCTCCGCCATTTGCTTGTGGAATAGTTCATGCATAAACTGTAAAATTGCTCGCTCATCATACAATATATTGTACACCAGCAATAGTTGGACTAACATAAATGGTCGCCAATTGACCATTACAACTTGGCCTGTCACTATCATACTGATCTCACACGCCATCGCTATCTCTATCAGAGATGACTGACTCTATGTAATCTAATATACCATCACTGTCGGTATCACTATTGTTTCACTCTGCAGGGTCATAAACATTATCATCATCTGTATCGTAATCACAGTTTCTACCAAATTGGCTCGGGATACATGGATTGGTCCTTGCTGCAGTATTGGGCTCACTCGTATTGGCGGTTTCATCACCATCAAGATCAGACGCTCATGTACCTATCCATGGTCTGGTTCTTGCTCCGGTGCCCACATAGAGAGCGTATGCTTTACGGTCACCAAATACGTCTGCGATATCTTGTTGGAGGGAGTTGAGGGCAAGTGGTCAGCTCCATCATGGATTGGGCTCTGTCCATCCTGGCTTGGATGTACATACCGAGTTGGCAATCATATATCGATCAACAAGAGCTGGGTCTCATGATGCACTATTTTGACATGGGTCTGATCATGTGAGTACATATATCTTGGTATAATCGATTCATTGTCAGCCGCGCTCAAGCTGTGAAAAGAGCATAAAACCATCTTTATCTCCACTCATTCAGCCGTTTTCATATCTCAAATACCCATACTGACCATTGGCAGTTGCTGCTGTATGACATGTATCAAGCTTCTTGGGGTCAAGTGGTATCGCACTGATATAATTGCCAAGAGAACCCAGGGTAGATGGTCGATATCTATTGTTGGAATAAAATGTTGTTATGGTGCTAGCAAGCTGTCATACCATTGCCTTGCGGGCAATATTGCGGGCACCTTCTTGTTGGTTCGAGATCCTTGTGGTAGTAGCACTAGCAAGTACTCATACAATACTCGTCACAATCAGGACTTCGATAAGAGTGAATCCTGCAACAATGTGTCTGCGAAGATGTTTATCGACAATTTTGATAACGGGATGTCACATGATAGTGTGATGGGCTTGGCGAATATGGTGGATCATGAGATAATCAAACAATAAGGAACAAAATATATAATAACATATGCTCAATATTATAACAATAGATAGTCTTTTTGTCAAAAATATCGGGATTCTGACTTTATTTTAGTAATAATTCGATTGACTTTGTTTTCTATTATGTCACAACTAGATCAAAGAAATACCGCCAAACCTTATGATGAGTCTGAATATTGTGTTTTTCTCACTCATTATATAGGTTTTGCTGTTGGGTGTTTCCTCGAAGAAATGCTCTAACACCATATGGTTGATATGATATGAAATTATAAACTACTGAATCATGGTCAACTTTGATGGGTTATCCGGCATTTCCTTAAATCTAGCGTATCTGTTGTATATAATCTACTTGATTTTTGATAATCAAAAGCTACTCTTATATATTAACTGCTTATTTCTTATTTCCACACCGATGCGTATCTCTCTTTGGACTATCTTGGGAATCCTTATTGCTACTATTGGGTTTTCACATGCTGCTATCTATCTCGATGAGCTTAATGATCGAAATCTGACCGATAGTCAAAACACCACAGGAACTAGTGGTACAAACCTCATACCAGCATCCAAGCCCATCGTGCTTGACGAGATCACCATCACCACTACTGGCAAAAACACCCCCAGTACTACTGCCCCAGGCTGATCAACTAGTGGTATTCTCATTATCGAAGATACAAGTGAAGAATCAGAAGACACCAACCCCATCAACCAACTCCCTGATCTCCAACGCGATGCTGAGTTTCTCATGTCACTGAGATGGTTGTATGACCAATGAATCACTAAGTTTCAAGATCCGGAGAAATTTATGCCTGAGAATTATCTATCCAGAATAGATGCAGCTAAGATGTTATCAATCTTGTCTCGTAAAGTATTTGGCAATAGTAAGCTCAACAGCGAAGCGTGTGCATACACCGATATTAGCTCATACGAAGACATCACCAAAGGTCAAGTCAAGGACGCATGTCAACTCGGCATCTTTAAGTCAGCCGCCCTCTTTAACCCCAATATAGGAATTACCAAGGGACAACTGATCGCCGTATTGATCAGAATGTTTGATCATAGGCTCCTGGATGAAAATACTACTCCATGGTATAAAAACTACGTTCAGAGATGATGGGAAATATGACTACTTCCTGATAGATCTACCGCGAGTATGGATGAAACGGTCTCTCGTCTCGATGTGTCCAAGATGCTCTATAAACTCAGAAATATCTATCTCAACAAGAACCCTATTGGTAAAAATGAAACACCATTATTTATAAAGATCCTTAGCACGAGCAATAGTGGGGCTGCCTATCAAGCAATTATTGATGTGGATATGATTCGTAATGATTCGCTAGAAACACTTGAGATGAAGCTTGATCCTGTGACATATTATTTTAGCAAGGATAAGGTCTATAACTATGGTGTGACATTGAGTAGTTTCCAAGTATATGGATATATTTATACTAGTAGCGAAAGCATTACTCCCATTGGTGTAGGAACCTGGAGAGTACAGCAATGAGTCATCCAAGAATGATCACTTGTTATTTGGGGCACACCTCAAACAATCTATACAATCAAGCCAAATCAAGATGCAAGTTTATATTTGATCAACAAAGCAGAGTAATGGTTAAATCACAAATCGCAAATTATAAATCACAACAACCTTATAAACTTTATAACCTTAAAACCTTAAAACCTCATGGCAAACGATAAGATCCAAGTAATCATGCTCCTGGATGTCAAAAACATCTGACGTAAAAACGAAATCCTCAATGTCGCGCCAGCCTATGCCAAAAACGTGCTTCTCGCGAAATGATATGCAAAAATTGCAGACAAAAACACTCTCGATAAAGTAGCTGCTGATCAACGTAAAAAACAAGCTGGGCATGATAATCTTGCAACTCAGATTGAAACAATGGTGCAAGCTCTCAAAGAGAATGGCCTATCAATCGAATGAAAAGTTAGCCCCGCAGGGAAATTATATGCGAAAGTAGATACCAAAACCATCTCACAAGAATTGACCAAAAGGTTTGGATTTACAGTTGAAACATCGATTCTCAAAGCGGATAAAATCGATCATGTATGAGAGTATGATGTGAAGATAGTATTTGAGAAGATTAAGTCTTCGTTTACCCTGACAATTGTATGAACGAAATAGGTCTGATTGTGGTAGGAATTATCATTGGTGGAGTAGTATGATATCTGATGAGTAAGTCGATCTCATGAGACACACTATCTCGCACCGTCAAAATCGAACGCCGTGACGCTATCAAACAATCAAAAGCAGTCAGTCTCTGACATATTTCAGAACAATTGGCCCCCGTAATGCCAAATTTCCCCTATCAGATCAAAGATATGGTGTTTATTGGTAAGGGATTTGATTATTTGATATTAGACTGACTTAGTGAGGGTAATCTACGCAAGATTGTCTTCCTCGAGATCAAGTCTGGCCGCTCTATGCAAAACGCCAATGAACGCAAGATCCAGCAAGTGATTAATACAAAGTTGGTGAGTTATGAGGTTATGAGGATATAAGGTTTGTAAAGTTGATAAGGTTGATAAAGGTGTTTATTGTGGTGAAACGTTTGTCCCCCTGATAAGGGGGAGTTGGAGGGGGTTTTATTTGGTGTATTTATTATCACATGAACGATAACACATTTATCCCATACAACACAAACCACACCAACTACGCTCGCCACAATCGTAATCACTCAATCCACACTGAAAAGATAGTACGACAAACAATACTCTCAGAAAGACCTCTTGGTTATAAATTTACAAGACAAAAACCACCTCTCAATTATATTGCAGATTTTTATTGTAGTAAGCTGCTATTGATAGTAGAAATTGATGATGAGTGACACAATGTAACATATGACCAACACAGAGACCATAAATTACAACAATTATGAATCAAGACAATTAGATATACTAATGACGAAGTAATGAATAATGGAAACAATGTAGCTGACGACATTACGAAACAAATAAGGATCAGAGAACAAGAATTATCTTCAAGTTAACCCCCAGTCCTTACGGACAGCCCCCTTATCATGGGGCACCCTCCATCAAAGTTTATCTATTATGTCTTGACCATGAACTTCCTCTCTACCTACCTCAAACCATATCGAAAACTTTTGATTCTTGTTCTCGTTTTGGCATCAATCAACCAGGTTTTCTCACTGTTTAGTCCACAAGTACTGAGATGGCTGATCGATAACTACTTGACCAAAGTGGGAGTAACTGATTTTACTACTACACAGTATGTAACTGGAGTACTCTGGTGACTAGGAGGTATGATAGGTACCGCGATGGTCTCTAGAGTCGCCAAGAATTTCCAGGATTACTTTGTCAATGTGATGACGCAAAAGATCGGTACGAGCATCTACCAAGATACGATTGCTCACACCTTCTCGCTTCCCTATGCCGTCTTTGAAAATCAACAATCGGGTCAACTCTTGGCAAAATTAGTAAAAGCCAAGGATTCTATCCAAACATATATTGCAAGTTTGATCAATGTGGTATTTTTTGCACTTGTATGAGTAGTATTTGTACTCATCTATTCGGCGACGGTGGACTGAAGAGTGACACTGATGTATGCAATCCTGGTACCAATCATGTGACTCACTACGCTCGCCCTATCCAAGAAGATCAAAGCAGCTCAAGAGGCCATCTCTATCGAGTCAAATACGGTCGCATGATCGATCACTGAGTCGATCCGCAATGTGTCACTCATCAAGATGCTATGACTCGTCTGACAAGAGACCAAAAGGCTTGATACTGCCAATAATCACATCCTCGAACTGGAACTCAAAAAGGTGAAGACAGTCAGATCGATCGAATTTATCCAGGGGACGATCATCAACGCAATGAGTACGAGTCTTATCTGACTGCTTGCATATTTAGTCTACGCTGGGGGATTAACGGTTGGTGAACTCATGAGTTTATACTTTTACTCGTTCTTCGTATTTGGGCAGTTGTCGATGTTCGGTACTGTGGTCAAGGGCTATCAAGAAGCCAAAGCAAACCATGAGATTCTGCAAGAAATCCTCACCCAAGCGCCAGAGCCGTCAGACTCTCATCTCCTCAAGCTAGACACTATTACATCAATGTCGATCAATGATGTATCATTCTGATATAGCGACGACAAAGAGGTGATTCATGACCTCTCTGCCTCTTGGAAGGCCGGCCAGAGTGTGGCGTTTGTGGGACCAAGTGGTAGTGGTAAATCAACGATCTTGAAACTCCTCTGCGGCCTGTATCAACCCACTCATGGCGAGATTATGATCAACAACACACCTACTACTCAGCTCAACATCACAGCATTTAAGCAGCAGATTGGAATAGTCTCACAAGATGCACAGCTCTTCTCTGGAACCATTAGAGAGAATCTGCTCTTTGTTGCTCCTCAAGCTAGTAGTCAAGAAATCGACACGGTCGTACAACAGGCGTCGCTGGAATCATTTATCGCCGAACTACCACAGTGACTCAATACGGTGATTGGTGAGTGAGGTATCAAGCTCTCTGGCTGACAAAAGCAGCGTCTTGCAATTGCTCGTGCACTACTGCGCAATCCTCAAGTCCTCATCTTCGATGAAGCGACTAGCTCACTGGACAGTCTGGTGGAGAAGGAGATCTCAGATACCATCGAACAAGTCAGTCACTCCAATCCAAATCTCATGACGATCGTGGTCGCACATAGACTCAGTACCGTCATGCATGCGGACATGATCTATGTGATGGAAAAGGGCAATATCGTCGAGTCTGGAACCCATGACCAACTGGTCACACTATGATGATTATACGCTGCGATGTGGAGATTACAAAGTGGCGAATAGTTGACATCTATTTTGTATTGCATTTAATACTAGGATCACTAGTATTTTTTGTATGTGGAAAATCCACTGTTCTTTAAAATTTCAAAATAAAGGTACCGCACTAGGGGGGGCGGGTATTATGAAAAAATTCTTTTTTACCCACTTTGTGGAGTGGGGTTATTGGGATAGTTCCAATGATTTTATCCAAACTCGGGGCGGACGAGAATGGAGGCTAAATTGGTGTTCCGCTTTTTTGCTTCTCATAGGAGGAGAGGCTGTTGTTTGGTTGGGAATCTTTTTCATCTTTAAATACATACTGAGATGAAAAAGGATATTAAAATTCTACTATTGGAATACTATCTCAGGATTAGTATTTTAATGTGTGTGATTGGTTTATTTTTGATACCAACTGCAATCTGGTTGGTTGGATTTAGTTTTGTGGTTTTTTTAATTTATACCATTGAAATTAAACTACAAAAAACCAATGGTAAACCAAAAGGATGGTTGCTTGTATATGAGGTAATAAAAAGCACTATTTGGAACATTGGAGAAAAAATTATTAATTTTTTCCTCTATGTTGTTATGTTGGTCTTTGTTGGGCCGACGATGCTCTACAACCACCTCAGTAATCTCGACCGAGGGGAGGGTTGGGAGAAAAATCTTGCCCATTTTATTCGGGCGGCACTACTTATTGGTGGAGTTGTTTTGCTTGTTCTACTGGTTTGGTCTCTGTTCGAACATGGGGCATATATGATCACATCGTGGACCTACTAATAGAGTGGGGTCCATGGATTGCCGGGGTGGAATTTGGTTTATTGTTTCTATTTTCGGCATTTATTATATCGCAAACCCGCAAGTTTTCTTATAGGAGAGTGATTTTGTTCTGCTCTGCGTTCTTACTATTGTTGGTGCCAATTTTTGGTAAGCTTATTGTACCAATAGTGGTAGGTTTATTGGCCCCAATTGAGGCTCATCTTATCATCGCAGTGATGGTTGGTTTACCTCTCACAAGGGGTCTCAAAAAAATAAAAAAAATAGGCTAAATAGAAAATTTAGTGTGGCTAAATAACCTAGAAAACAGCATAATAGAGCTGTTATTTAGAACTAATTTAGCACAATGACTAAATGTTATGC
>JAYSSF010000020.1:0-8573 GCA_043720715.1 bacterium | reverse complement strand
AGCTATGAAATACTATATCTAGTATACATAACTTACTACTAAAATATAGAAGAAAATACCTAAATCCTTACGGATTTAGGTATTTTTGGGACAGGCTCCTATGGGAGTGTTTTTTGTACTACGGATTGAAGTTCGATCTGTAGCATAGGCGAGCCTATGAATTTCTTTTAGTTTTTGCTTTTACTCAGTATGTAAGAGAGTCTAGGCAGCTTGAGCGAAGATGTTTCATTTATTTATATACATTGTTTTTTGCAATCCAGATCATTCTACTCGTAAAGTACCCTTCGGTGGATTTCTATGTTCTATGCCCAGATCACTGAGTGCATGGATATATTTATTGAGATCATTGATGGTTGATTGGTCAACTTGTGAACTATTGAGTTCTTTGAGAAAATATGCTAATTTAGATACAAGAGTATTATAGTATTGTCCTGGTATAGTAACAGTCGAGTATGGGAGCATCCTTTTGATCAACACTTTAATTTCTAGTCTGAGTGTATTGAGAGAGTCATTTGCATCAGATTCAATATCAAGACTCGTAAGCGTATCTAATAATTGATGCAAGATAACCTGAGAAGAAGATTTGATTCTAGATTCTCTGTTGATCTCAATTTTTGCTTGGGTTCCTGGAAGTACATTGGTCATGATGTAGTGGAGTTAGGAAATACTAGTAGTATCATCTTACCCCGATTTTACCAATTAGCAAAAAATCACTCACATGATGAGCGATTTGGTTGACAGTAGTGATGAAAATGAGTATGAGATAAACGAAAAGTTATCAGAGCCAGAAAAATCAGAGAAAGGATCAGAAAAACCTGCCTTTCGGCAGACAGGTCAGAAAATATGACATTGATGTAGGGGCGGATCGATAATCCGCCCTTTTGTGGAAACATTAATACGTTTAATTGCTTGCTAGTGCCGGAGAGTCTTTTATATGGCAATTTTTAAATACATTTGACAGCTGATATATATATATACTTATAATAGACTATATTTATTTGTTATTCTTATTAGATGGAAAAAAAATATTATTTGACTTTTGAACAACGTAGCATTTTTGGTGGTGGGAGTAGGAAAAGTAAAATTGAACTTTCGAGTGTTCTTGAGTCAGAAGCTATTATTGAGGCACAAAAAATATTTACTAAACTGGCGTTAAAAAGTAAGGACGCGTTTAATACAGATTATAATAGTTTGCATATAGTTCCACGAAATGATATTGAAAATTATCCTTGTAATATTGCTATTATTTCTGAAATTAAACTAGATTTTCTTTGGAAAGATTGATGAATTCATACAAAATTAAATAATAATCTAGATTAGTTGAGTTTTGAAAGTATAATTTTTCAACCCTTAAATTCTTTGATTCTTTGCACAATCGCCTGATTTCAGCTATGAGATTGGCTCACTACTCATAATGTTTGATCAGAGAAAATCACAGGACTACCACTATCGCCAGGCGATACTGGAAGATTGATGATAAATCACTCATCATCTGAGGAAATGATTGAACGAGTCAGCCAATTTCGATTGTTATTACGATATTGTCACACAAGAACTTCACTACTATCTGATCAGGTCAAATAAGTCAGTTTTGCAAATTGATCTACTGCTCAAGAATATTCTGCTATTCATAGGTCTCATGTGAGATAGTATAACGACGTAAGAGGAGTCGATCAATCGATGAAATAATTATATCCTGTATCAGAGATGACATGTCGGGCGGTATATGCGGTTTCGAGTGACGAGTGACGAGTGACGAGTATGAAGCCTTTGCCACGATTTTCCGTCACACTGGGGTAGTCTCGTCTGGATGCGGTGATAGTGACAGGGATGATAGTAATCGAGTTTGCGAGTTTGCGAGTTGTACCCTCACGGGTATTCGCTGTTACTCCGAGTTGTTGGAGCTGTGGAGTAATATCGCTTAGTTTTCGCATCAGCAATACAAATAGTCACAATATCAATCACCATGTGAAAAACCTTGAAATCATGCGGTTGTTGAGTATGATAGGGTGTAAATCAATTGTCAACAATCATATGAAAGTAATCTCCAAAAACAAGCAAGTATATCATAACTACGAAATCGAGCAGACATGGGAGGCTGGTATCGTTTTAGCATGACATGAAGTCAAGGCTATTAGATGATGACTAGTCAACCTGACTGATGCGTATGTCCGTGTGGTGGATGGTGAATGTCTGGTCAAACAACTCGAGATCCGCATGTATGAGCACGCCTCACACAAACAAATCGCAAACTATGAACCAAGGTCAGATCGCAAATTACTCCTATCGAGACGTGAAATCACGAAGCTTGGAGAGCGTATGAACAGAACCTGATTGACCTGCGTGCCACTGGAGATCTACATCACCGAGAAGCAGCGTATCAAGCTCAAGATCGCACTGGTCAAGCTCATGCGTAAAGTCGACAAAAAACAAATCCTCAAAGAAAAAGAAGTAAATAGAGAAGCGAATAGGGCAATTAGGGATTATAATTAATCAGCTTTATGTTGTAGTCTGTTCATTTTTAGAAAAATCATTTGCTTTTATATAGTAAAAAAAATATATTTTTATTACTTTATCTTGTAATCATATTATTATGTCAGCAGAAATTTTGAACAATTTTGTGAATGAGTTAAGAGAAAGCGGTATTAATGTAGTTATTGAAGAAACAGCAACTCCAGATCTTTCAGAAATTCTTGCAACAAAGTGTACAGCAAGTGGTTGAAAATGTGCAACGTGTAGTGGTTGTAAGTTTTGAGAGTATGAATCTCTTGATAATTAATTGATGGGGATTGAGCTTTCAATCCCTTTTTATTTTTTTGTTAAAAATAAAGATGAAAAGACCAAAATATCAAAAATATTTCCTTCCTGAATCAATTGGTTGATATTGTAGTTTAGCTTGTTGTATGTGAGTAATGAATTATTTTTGGTACACTGCATTTAATCGGCAAAATACTTGGGAAATTATGCAACTCATGAAAGCTGGAAATTATAGTTGAGTTGAGCTTTTAGATTTGCCAGAAATTACATATAGACTTTCACTTCTTTGATTTAATGTTTCATATTTTTCTTCTTATCCAGAAGGTAAGTATATTGATTTTATTAAAAATCCACTAAATCATATACACAACATGATTGATCCGAAATATCATCAATTTATTGAAGATTGATACCGACGTGTACCAGGAGAATGAGTGGAAATAAGTCTTACTGATACAAAATTTGAGTCAAGGATATTAGAAAATAAATTAATTACAAAGATATATGATGCTAATATTATTGATGAAATAAAAAAACATCAGTGAGAATGAGTACTTTTTATGGTTTGACTTTCGTATTACTTGTTGCACAATGAAGAATTGCCAGAGTGATCAAGTGGATGACATGTGCTTCTAGTGTCGCATATTACAGAAAACAATAAGGTAGTGATTTTTGATCCAGGTCCCCCAGTTCTTCACTATTATGAGGTCGATATTGAGAGATTTCTTTTATCAGTCAAAGAAATGTGAGAGTATAGTTTTATTAAAATTTCTTCTAATGAAAGTTGCTAGATATAATTTAACGACAAAGTTTTATATCAAAGATCAGAAGATTGTTGTAGCGGTAAATGGTTTGAGAATAAAAATAGACTATAGTGACTCTATTTACAATTTTTTAGTTGCTCTAGAAGAAAATCAGATTATTGAGGATGTAAATATTATAGTAGAATCATACAAGATCAACTTAAAGCTGATTGATTTATTGTATAATATATGAGTAATAATTAATTTAGATATGGGGATTTGATTGGAGTCTGTACGATTTCATAAGATTATTTCAAATCCATCGATCTGTACTTTTCCGGAGCAATCATTAGAATCATATATTAATTCTATATATAAAAATATATCATCATATTTTTATGATTGTTTTGAATATTACCATAATTTGGAAAGATATAACATATGATTATATTTTAGCTTTGATTGAATTATAAAAAAATATAAATCTACCAGAAAATCATGAGGGTTGGAGGCTAATTCTACGATAGAGACTGATAAAATTTTATCACTCATGAATAATATTTTCTCTCTTAAAAATTGATCAAATCATTTGTATGGTAGTGGTTGATGATTTTATAGTATATTCCCAGTTGTTGTCTGTGAAGATGATTTTTTATTTATATATGATAAATATAATGATTCTTTTGTTTGTAAGAAGTCTATGGGAGTCTATAATGAATATATTGATTCTCTTATTGTAGATAAATGAAACGACTTTTCTAAATATCAATTTCATATTATACTAGTATCAGCATATGATGGAGTTTTGAGAAAATATTGAAATAGATGATATAAGTATATTCAGATGGAAGCATGAGCAATAGGTACTTTGATCAGACAATTTCTTTGTGGTGAAAATATTCCATATCTGGAATTACAAGGATTTTTTGATGAAAAAATAGCTGATTTATTGGGTAGTCATCTGTGAGTCCTTAAAAATAAATCTTTAGTATGTCATACCATTTGCTGTAATTAATGTTTATTTGTAATCGTATTTTAGGTAAAATTTGGTTTTTTGATGGAACTAAGCTAAGTTTGATAGCTTGAGATTTTGATAAAATTTACAAACTCATTGAGGCAAAATTTTCCTTACTGTCTGATTTTTTTATCAATTGATATTGAAATTATAGTGACACTGCTTGAATGTCTAAAATTATATCAATAAGACACTCCACTACTTTTGAAATTGAAGAAAAATTAATCGAGGAAGTAGGATATAAAAAAGTTTTGCAGTATATTTGTGCATTTAATATTGATGACTATCTATTAATAGAATCTTGAGACAATAAAAGTGAAATTTATTGAATAGTTGGAGATAATTACCCAACTAAAAGAATTAAGTCTAAAGAAGAACTAATAAGATTATGATTTATGTATGATATGACTTATCAAGATGATATTAAATTACATATATGCTATGCTCAATTCTCACTTGCTCGATGAAATTACTCAAAATCAAATTATATAAGCACAGACGGTATTGGTGTTGATCATAATAATAGCATTTCAATTGAAAAAGCTCTTTCGGAGTGCATAGAGAGAGCTTCCTGATCCTACTATCATTTAGCTGAAATAGTTGGCATCAATAAAATAAGTAGAGAAAATGCAAAAATTATATGTGATTATTGAGAGAAACTACCAGATGAAAGCAAAGGAAATTATCTTTATCCTTTATATGGTGATCAAAATATCTTTCTTCCAGAAAATTTTCTTTATTACCCTTGCTCAAAAAGATTTTATTATGAGACTAATTCCTCATGAATGGCAACACATATTACCTTAGAAAAATCAATTATTGGTTGACTATTGGAATTAATAGAAAGGGATGCTTTTATTTATTCATGGCTAACAAAATCAAAAAAAATTCGTCGTATTGAGGATAAAAAATTGCAAAGCATTATTGATTTTGATATTTTAGAAATTGAAGGTATTAAATTTTCTTGTTTTGTTCTTGATTCGAGTATATCGGTATTTTCTGTAATGTGAATTATGGAAAAGAATGATAAAAATATCATTTCTTTATGATGCGATTTTTTGTTTGAGGATTCTATAATCAAATCATTTCAGGAATGACTAAATGCTAGACACTTATTTGATAGTGATTTAAGTAGTAAGTCTAATAATTCTATTATTTTGGATCATATTTACTATTATCTCGATCCTCAAAATAGCAGTAAGCTAAATCGAATCAAAAATGCTTCTCTCTATCAAGAAGAAAATAATGTTTGATGAGTTAAAAATTTTAAAGAATTAATTAGTTGGTTTAAGAAAAATAATTTTTATGTATGATATTATGAATTTTTAAATGAGTTAAACGATGTTTTTGGGAGAAGAACTGTGAGAGTTTTTGCTCCCTCACTGATTCC
This sequence comes from bacterium, assembly GCA_043720715.1. Taxonomy (GTDB): domain Bacteria; phylum Patescibacteriota; class Gracilibacteria; order Absconditabacterales; family Absconditicoccaceae; genus JAYSSF01. The sequence continues at coordinate 2,668 of JAYSSF010000020.1, read as the reverse complement.
AATTTATTTTGGACCTCAGTTACTACCTTATATTTTGAATCACCCCAAACTCAAAGAGAAAGAAATAAATCTTGATTTACATCCACTATGATAATCTCATGAATATCCTCTGAATCGACCGATGAAGTAAGCAAATAGGTCTCGCTTATACCAAACAATGAATCGTACTCCCATGAGGCGTCTTGCCAAACGATGGGGAGTTGTATTTTTCCCTTGCAGGAGTAGTCGCACAACATAGTATCAGTCAGATCGTGATCGGCTATCCCAAGGGTAATAAATGAGCTGACTTGGTGGATCGTATGGTTCGCTCATTAGGGGCTATTGTCCCAGAGTGTGAGATCTCAACTATCGATGAGCATTATACGACGATTATGGCACAGGAGATCCTGTGAAATTATGATAAGCGTAAGTGATTTGATGATTGTGTAGCAGCGATGCAGATATTGGAGAGATTTTTGAAGAGCAAGTAATTATTTTATGACTATGACCCAACCATACCATACCATCATCATCGGCGGCGGAGCTGCAGGACTTATATGCGCAGCGACACTGTTGGAGCGCAGCGACTTCAGTGGTCGCATTGCGATCATTGATCGTAATCCACACCTGTGAGCCAAGGTCATCATCTCAGGTTGAGGCAGATGCAACGTCACCACAGGCTATAGCTCTATCAAGGAGATCCTGACCAAATATCCACGTGGGTCAGATTTTTTGTCACCAATCCTCAAGGCGTTTACTCCCAAGTCGATCTATCGCTGGTTTGAGGAGCATGGCGTCCCGCTCAAAGTCGAAAAGGATATGAGAGTCTTTCCGGTGTCGGATGATGGGCATGATGTGGTAGGGGCGTTTGAGCAGCTGTTTCACAAGCATCATGATCGCATCGACATCCTCCTGCGCACCAAGGTCGAGTCAGTGAGTCAGGCGGTGTGCAGTGACGGGTCATGCTCTGGTCGCTTCCAGATAGTGACTGATAAGAGTTGAATTCTGACTTGCTCCAATGTCGTGATTGCTACTGGTGGTCAAGCGTATCGTCATACTGGGTCTACTGGTGATGGGTATGCGTTTGCCCAAGGATTGTGACATATGATCACTGACTTATGACCATCTCTGAATAGTTTTGAGAGTAGCGATACAGCGTTACATGAGTTATCGTGACTTGCATTTCCTACTGCGCAGATCCAAGTCAGTCAGACGCAGAAGCGATACAGTGGAGCGGTGTTGCTCACACATTTTGGGATATCGTGACCGCTTGCATTTATTGTGTCGGCGCATACAGCATTTGATCAGATTGATCAGGAGCATCCCTTATCACTTCGCCTCAGGCCTCATGCAGATCATGATTATAATCGACGATATGATCGACTCACGCAGCAGGCTCATACTCAGCCTCATAAGCAAATCTCTACGATTCTCAAACAGGAATTTTCAGATAAATTTGTACAATACATTTTAGAGTTCTCCCTTGATAAAGGGGGTGGCGAAGCCGGGGGATTTGCGTCCCTGCAGATTGGATCATTGACGAAAGTACAAAAATCTACTATCGCAGATCTCCTCGGTCACTGAATCCCTCTTACCATCGTCAAGCGTAGACCTGGAGATGAGTTTGTCACTGCTGGGTGAGTGAGACTTGAAGAAGTCAGCTCATCTGACTGTCAATCTCGCATCTGTCCATGATTGTATCTCGCAGGAGAAGTGCTGGATATTGATGGCTATACTTGAGGATATAATCTCACGAGCTCGTGGGCGACGGGGAGGAGAGTATGATTGGGGATCAGATAATTTACCCCTTCTCAGGCGACACAAGGCTAGTTCTTTAGAAGATTCGTTTTTTACTCTTATACGTATATTAGGAATGGAAAAATATATTCTCACCAGAGACGAGTTTGTCTCACAGGCAAACAAGCTCGTGGATCAGATTCAAGCACAAGCCAAAACCTACGACTTGATTTTGTGTATTACTAAATGATGAATGCATCTGTCATATCATCTTGCAGATAAGCTAGGGATCAAAGACATTAGAACATTTTGTTGTGCATCATATCTGGATAATAATCAGCAGTCTGACTTACATATTATCTATGAGCCGATGATCGATTCTAGCAAGAGGGTTTTGATTGTTGATGACTTGATTGATTCTGGCAAGACCCTCAATATCATCACTGCCAAATATCCTACCGCAGATGTTGCAGTATTGCTCATCAAATTATGACACCATTTTGTTGCACAAGAAAACACAGTACTATACTGTGCTCAAGATAATCTTCCACATGATCAGTGGATTGATTTTTATTATGAGACTAACTAAATAGATCATCCCTCGGGAAACTCCATTCGTATTTCGCCATATCTACATATCATTCATTATTGACCTCGACTCACTCTTCTCTGAGGAGTCTGATTTGCTGTAGTCACTTAGCTCATAGCTTGAGGGTAGAGATGTATCATTGTTTATTGATGACTCTCTGCCAAGGGAGCTGTGCTCGGTCTTTTTCAGACATACTGGATAATAGTCTCCCTACCGACCAGCCACTAGCGGTCTCACCAGTCACGATACTGGAAGATTGATTTTTAGGGCTAAATAGAAAATTTAGTGTGGCTAAATAACCTAGAAAACAGCATAATAGAGCTGTTATTTAGAACTAATTTAGCACAATGACTAAATGTTATG
>JAYSSF010000019.1:0-25673 GCA_043720715.1 bacterium | reverse complement strand
TTAGACGTTGCAGCAATTAAGGTGACAGTGTATTTTGATTTTTCTGTTTCACAGAAAAATCCAAGCAACAAGTGCTTGGATTTATGAGACAGGCTCATCAGGGAGTTTTTCATACTATCTTCAAAGCAACTAATTACTCTGCAGCTTCTTCAGTTGTTTCCTCAGCAACTACTTCTTCAGTAGTTACTACTTCTTCGCCTTCTACTTCTGTTACTTCTGGAGTAACGATTACTTCTTCTTCAGTATTCATGTGGTGATTGGGTTATCAAGTAAAGGGACTCAGTGTACCGTTAGTCCTATCGATTACAAGCCCAACTGAAATTTAGCTTTAGCTTTTTCTTCCTTAGCTTTATCTTTCCCCTTTAGCTCTACATTACAGATATTTTGCCTTATTGGCATTGTGCTGTTCTACTGTCGCAGCAGGATAGATCTGACCTTTGCTATCATGGAGATAGTAGAAGTAGTCTGACTTGGTGTAGTCCAATAGTGCCTTGATTGTCGCTACTGATGGATTAGAAATAGGTGTCGGAGGTAGTCATGCGACCTGTCTGGTGTTGTATAGGTTGGTCTTTTCATACAGATTCTGCACGATGAACGCTGGAGTGCATACATCATAGGTCACCGCCTTACCATAACATAGTGTTACATCTGCATCCAGCCTCATCCCCTGTTGTGTACGATTGAGGAATATCCCAGCAATGGTAGGTTTATTGGCGTTGGCTTTTTCTTCGTTTTCGATCACAGAGGCGAGCTTCATGATCGCATATGGACTCAGATCAAAGGTAAATCCGTCTCCCTTGAACTTGGCTGATAATCAGAGGATCTGACTTCCATGGATATCTCGCACCTTGTCTTGATATGCCTTGAGTTGAGCGCTGATCACCTGCGGAATGATCGCTTTGCTCGTATCGATGAAGTAGGTATCAGGATACAGATATCACTCCAGTGACGGTAGTGTGGTGCTGTATTGTTGTCACAGCCAGCTATATTGTTGTACATATTCACTGATCGTAGAGTTATCCGTGATAGCACTGCGATACTCCCCCGCTTTGATCAACGCGAGCTCAGTCAGCTTGGCATCAATATCATAGCTTGACCATCATTCGAGCAATGTGAGACGTACTGTCTGAGGTTTGCCGGTAGATTCGTCGATGAGCTTGACCCACTCTTCTGGCGTATATGATCCAGAAAACGTGACGATACCAGGCTTGAGTGGTGGGAGTTCGTCAGCATGCTTGCGTAGCCATTGTTTGACCTTTATACGCTTGATTCGTCCGAGATCACTGATGAGACCATAGTAGGTATCTCATTTTTTGATGACGCGCTGTCACTCCATGCGGATCGTCGTTCCTCATCCCAGCACTTGAGATAAGATAACAATCAGGATAAGCAATCACACAATATAACGACCGAGTTTAAACTTTTTGGGTTTGGCTTGAGTAGCAGAATACATCAGATACGAGTACTAATAAAAATAGACATAACTTATTAGCCCATAATAACAAATTTGAGTATGAATACAAATTTTCAATCAAAAACAGAGTCTATATATCATTATATCTACAAGTCAATCAAAATCTTGACAAGCGCAATTGACTCGTCACAATACATACATATAGTCAAAATTAATCTTTAATTGCCTATAATCATCATGAATTGATTGCGTAGTGGTAGTGCTGTGGTACTAGGTCTCGTTGTATGAGTCATAGGGTTTATGTTATATCATAAGCAGACTACTCTGCCACTGGCAGATGTCATGACTACTCAAATTGACGCTCCAGCATGAGATATTAGTTATCAGTTAGGTGATGGTCAGCTTATTATCTCCAACACTGCCAGCACTCTCATCGGAACGCTCAAGATACCGATATCATATGACCCTAGCACCGTCAAACTTCTCACCGATCAAATTAGCACTCCATACGAATATAGCTTTGATATAGGTAGTCAGGGATCAACTACCATTTTCATTGATGGAACACTTGCGCCAGGTCAGATTGTCTCACTACCACTACAATGAGATAGCAACAATATCAGTATAGCATCTCCATCCCTAATCTCAAACGATAGCTCAAGCTCATTGTCCATTACGAGAGTAGAGTAATTGTCAAGTCTGACTGACCTCATGTCCCCTCAAATATTGTGTTTTACACCACAAGATGCTATACTTAGATAATTTATAATTTATACGAGAAATGAATATGAAACGTATTGTAGCAAGTATGATCGGATTGATAGCTCTATTGTCATTCAATAGTGTATTTGCGGCTACTGCTGACCGCTTTGTTGTAAGAATTGCGAGTAATCCTGTTGCTGTCAACGAGGCAGTAGATATCACCATCCAAGCAGTAGATGTCAGAGGTGACGTGATCAAGTGATATGAAGGAGATATCTTTATGGAGATCGATAACGCAAGAGAAAGAGATGTCACACTCCCAGCAGACGGAGTCTATACCTTCCAAGCGGTCGATCAGTGATCCAAGATCTTCAACAAATGACTCGTATTTAAAAAAGAATGAACATACACCTTCCGTGTCTATGAAGTACTCGACCCATCACATGAGGGAACAGTAGAAGTCGTCGTCAAATGAACAAGTGACTGATGATCAGAGGATGATATCGTGATCGCTAGCCCCGGATCTGGTAGTATCGAGCAAAACTCTACTGTGAGCGTGATTGGTACCAGTAAATTCCCAAATTCTCCTATCGAATTCTATGTAGATAACAAGAAGGTACACGATACGATCACTGAGTCAGACGGAAGCTTCTCTACCTATCTGAGTAAGATCACTGTAGGGTCACACTCACTCATGATCAAGATTGTTGATATTGATGGTAACACACTAGCCGAGTCACCGTCAGTACCATTTGCATATCAAACTGCAGACTTGAATCTATATAAGAGCATCGTTCTTACTCCTCCTACGCCTGAGGTAGGTCAGACGATCACTGCAACAGTAAGTGCCCTCGATACAGTATCATCTATCGAATTTGTAGTTGATGGTCAATCATATGTGATGGACAAGATTGATGCTGGTGTGTTTACCAAATCATTCAAGCTTAGCGATGTAGGAGAATACCCAATTGATCTCAATATCACTGCAGGAGAAAACACCAGAACCTATCAAAAAGTAAAATCTATCACTACCAAAGCAAGCACTGCAGGCATCACATCAATCAAATACGTCAGAGACGCTAAAGATCTCGATCAAGTAGCACTCAGCTGGACGACCAAGTGAGAGTTTGCTTCATATCGTGTCATGTATGGTACTAAAAATGCAAATCTCGATCAAATCGTAAATGCTACAACCAATAATACCCAACTCACACTCGACGCAACGACAACATATTATGCACAAGTACAATGACTCGATGCTGCTGGTCAGTTTGTGGGCAAGGCATCGCAAATCATCAAAATCGATCCAGCCGATCCAACACATCCAAGTGCATGAAACTGTATGGTCAAAGGTATCAAGATCTCAGCGATCATGAGTGGTGAAAAATACTACATCACTTGGCCCAATATCGCAGGTGTCGACAAATACACCATCTACAAGTCAGATAAACCTGATACTCCTATCTCTCAAGCGACTAAGGTTGCTGAAACAGTAGAAAACATGTTCCTCTATCCGTTTGATCCTAAGTCCAAGACCAAAGATTACAGCTACTACACTGTCCAAGCAACATGTAACGATGGTACCGTAGTCACAGTCGATGAGACGAAGAAGATCCAAGTCTGACCGATGCTCAATATTAGCCTCATCCTCTTGGCTGGGATGTTGATCTATGGTAGTTATAGATTTACCAGATTAGATTAAGTCATTCTGAGAGCAACGAAGAACCCAGATAAATCAGAGAGTAACAACGAATGCCCGACCTTGGTACCTCTTGAAGGTAGAGGGTGAAAGAAGATTGTATTATATAGTCCCGACTTTGTCGGGATTTTTTGTTTCAAAGAATGTATTCCTGTGGATGTCGAATACGAGTGACCGAAGGAAATCCTTTAGGACTACGCACACGAGATCATAAACTCAGAATAATAATGAATAGTGCTGTATTCGACTAGACTTTTGGTTCTTTGGGACGCGACGCGAAGCTAATCCTTTAGGACAAAGAATAAAAAGAAGAAAATCCCCTTGCAAAACTAATCTGTATTTACTATATCTACAGTGATTTATTACTTAGAAACAACAAATTATGAAACAATATGTAGAACAAATGCAATGAATCTTACCAGCTCTTGAGGATTGTTCTGATGAGCAACTTAGACTTATAATTTCCAAATATGGTACATTTGTAGAACTACTAAGTTTTTGGTCTGTGATGTGATATGCTTATTATCGAGTAAAGAGCAATGCAGGGAGAGAAGCACTTATAGATAATATTGAATGTGAATGAAAAGATAGTCATCAAATGATGCTCAATACATTTCTCGAAAAATGTGATGCTCTACCAAGTAGAGAAGTACAAAAAATAATGAGAGATGCTCTCAAACCTTCTTGGTTTATCTTACAAAAGTATGCTCAAAAAGACTCTGCTTTTGCACACATTTCATTTTTAGCCCTTGCAGAAAATACTTCACTATCATTCATCCATCGATTAGCCCAAGCAGCAACCAAACTATGATGTGACGATTTAACATATACTGATATTCACGGTGAAGCAGACATCAAACACGCTAATCTATTTGAAAAAGCATTTTATGAAGAAAAGGAGAACTTATGAGTAAGTGATAGTGAAGCAGAAAATATAGTTCAAATCTATTTTGATTTAATGAAGATTATATTCAGTAAATAAAAACCCATCTTGACCCTACTTTTACCCTATCTTCAACCTCTGAAGTCATGCCCTCCCTCATCAAAACCTACGCCAACCAGTGACTCGATGGATATGAGATCATCTGCGAATGTGATAGCAATAGATCCCTCCCAGGGCTCGAGATCATCGGGCTTGCCGATACCGCCATCAAGGAGTCCAAGGAGCGTATCAAAGCAGCGTTTCGTCATGTAGGAGTCGATCTTCCCAATCGTAAATTCATCGTCAACCTCGCACCATCTGATGTCCGCAAGGTAGGTACGAGCTTTGATCTCCCGATTGCGATGAGTATCATCACGCTATTGTATGATAAGAACATGCCTGACTTAGATCTCGTCACATCATCACTATGGTTTGGTGAGCTTGGCTTGGGTGGAAATATCAAAAAAGTCACAGGCTTGCTCCCTATGGTCATGTCCGCGATCAAGCAGTGATATACCAGCTTCTTCGTCCCAGCAGAAAACGCATTTGAGCTGTCATATCTGCCAGGTATCACCTACTACCCAATTGAGCATCTCCAGCAGATCGTAGACCGATGTGTCCATGGACAGACTACTCTCACGCCATGACATCATCACAATATCGGTGAAGCGATTGCACATGATACATCTCATCTCAGTGATTTCAAACACATCAAAGGTCAACTTGCTGCCAAACGTGCTCTCATGGTCGCAGCTGCATGATTTCACAATGTCCTCATGGTCGGTGCTCCAGGTAGCGGTAAGACGATGTTAGCCAAAGCATTACAATCAATACTACCGCCCCTCACCCCAGACGAAATCCTCGAGACCAGTCAGATTTACTCCCTCATCGGCAAACTCACCGTCGACCAACCCCTTATCATCCACAGACCATACAGAGCCATCCACCATACTGCCACCAAGGTGAGTATTACCTGAGGCTGACCTAGTCTGCGTCCTGGTGAGTTATCGTTGGCTCATAGGGGGATCTTGTTTGCGGATGAGCTGTGTGAGTTTGCCAGAGATACACTCGATATCCTGCGTCAGCCACTAGAAGACAAGCAGATTACCATCTCCAGAGCGGTAGGATCGGTCACCTATCCATCTAATATTATGTTCGTCGCAGCCATGAACCCATGCAACTGTGGATACTACAAGGATCCCGAGAAGCAGTGTACCTGCGGTATCAACGATATCAAGCGCTATCAAAGCCGTATCTCCTGACCCATGCTGGATCGTATTGATATGATACTCGAGATCCCCAGAGAGAAGATTGATAAGCTACTCACTCATAGTGAAGATGAACTCTCCAGTGCCGACATGCAATCATCCATCGTCCAAGCTCGAACCAGACAACAAGTCAGATTTGCTGGTACTCATATCACAGCCAACGCACACATGGGAAGCAAAGAGATTCAAGCCTATGTCCAGCTCGAAGACGCTGCCACCGACCTCGTCAAGCAAGCAGCCAATCGTCTCACACTTTCGCCCAGAGTCGTGCATCGCATCATCAAGCTAGCTCGCACCATTGCAGATCTGGATGACAGTGACCTCGTCCTCACCAAGCATATTGCCGAGAGTCTCCAGTATAGATCCAAGTCCATGTTTGTGGATTCGGAGTAGAAAAGTTTTAGACTTTATAATCATATTTTATGAGTAGTATCACACCACACATCCAACAAACCTTCGACAATTCAAAACATCTTGAAGACTGAGTTGAGTTTTGGCTTGCAAGAGAAATTATGCCACTCTTGTGATATGACTCTTGGAGAAGATTCAAAAATGCTATTGAAAAAGCTCAAGACTCTTGCATTAGCTCTGGAAAGCTAGTTGAAGAGCACTTTTTGCCGGAGCAGTCAAAAACCTCGCTTGTGTGATGAAGGCCTAGGGAAGATTTATATCTTTCGAGACTTGCATGCTATCTGATAGCCATGAACGGTGATCCTCGCAAGCCTGAAATCGCTCAGGCACAACAATATTTTGCTCTACAAACAAGAAGACAAGAACTCTATGAACAACAAATCAAAGAAGATAAAAGATTAACCGCAAGAGCAAAACTTGCAGAATCAGAAACCAAAATCGAAGAAACCGTATATAACAGATGAATCACCAAGCCATTTGAGTTTGCAAGTTTTAAGGATACCAAAATACAAGCACTATATGGTATGAGTACTCGCTCGCTCAAAGCCAAAAGGCGAATACCTGAAGCTAGAGCTCTGGCAGATTTTGATAGTGAAGTGGAACTCAAAGCGAAAGACTTTGTATATGCAATGACTGATCACAATATCAAAGAGCATAATATTGTAGGTAAAGAGCACCTCACACAAGAGCTCATATCCAATGCCTCATCGACCAGAAAAGCAATGCTCGAAAGATGAATCACTCCCGAAAACCTCCCATCCCAAGAAGATCTCAAAATAATTGCCAAAAGAAGACCATCCTGACAAGCCTTGCAAAACAAAACCAAAAGACTATCACAATAATATCATCATAGAACTCCAACAACTTATTGGAGAATCAAAACATATCAAATCATATCAAAACTTGAAGATAAACTCAAGACTTTACAACCTTACTAACTTTATAAACCTTATGACCAAATATCTCACTCTCCTCCTCTGTCTTCTCACTCTCGCATGATGCTCCCTCACAGGTAAACCCCGTGAACCAGTTATTAACTCATGATCTATAGCTAGTTGAATACTAGCAACAGGTCAAGTTTCTACTTGAGTGGATTTGCTATCGTGAGAAGATCTAACCCTATCTTGATCTATCACATTCACATGAACGCTAAGTGGAGGCATCCAAGACTGAGTGGCATTTATCCAAGAGTATAACATACGAGTCAAAAGTGGGTCACAACTTATCCAACTTACCAAAAACTGATGAAGGACAGATCTATGTAACAATGGTGAACCTCTGGAATATCTTGATCCACAAATTATAAAATGACGACCAGACTACCTAATAATGATCGTAAGATGTAAAAATGAAAGCAGTAAAGTATTCGCAAGAAATATAGTAGAATGATGGTCCTATAAACTATGAGAATGAGAGTCATTTACCTACAAAAATTCTGATATTTATATCAACAACAGATCGATTCCAATTTATGAAATTAAGAGTCTTCGGGAACAATCAAGATTAAAAACTCTAGTTAACTGAGATATTGATAAAAATATTATTAATGAACTCGAACAAGCATATAATTCATTAAATAAACTACAAGAACCAAAAAAACAACTAAAAAATAGCTACTGTACTGTAGATTTTATAAGAGATAAAAATAAGTGAGACTATCTTAAAATCAATTTCAATGATTGATCTGTCAAAAATATTAATCTACGATATAATAAAATTGAAGATGATTGCATCAATCGTGACGATATTAATGATGTAGTTTGCGATACACAATGATTCTTAATTGATATTTCACCAAAGTGCAAGTTCGTAACTATGGGAATGGGTTGATGGGAATATTACGCCCACCATCTCGTACAAGTTAATGATTGAAAAGTATCCGAATTCTGATGATTTGAACATGGTGTATGGAGCAGTGACTGAAGATACTTTGTTATGCGATGAATCTGATGAATGGCTACTGCCGCTTGATTACGAGTATCGCAAGACTGAGTTACATCCCAAGAACTTAGTACCCAACCTATTGATATAGTGGTGGTTGAATGAGAAATAGCCTATACTATACAATCAAGCGATAGTCATCCGAAAGAAAAATGAACAGTTATAGCTTATAACCTCGAAACAAAACAGCCAGTTAAAGCTATACCTGATATATGCGATTTCACTTTTGTAGAAACGAAAAACTATAACTACTATGAAGTTGATTGTAAATAAAAAAAAATTTATCCAAATCAAATACATCTTATTCATGACCAAAACACTTCTCTCCCTCCTCCTCTGCTCTCTACTCTCTGCTCTATGATCTCTCGCATCTGCTCAGACCGCATGTACCATGCAATACGATCCAGTCTGTGGTGCAGATGGTGTTACCTATGGTAATGCATGTACTGCTACTGCTGCCGGCAAGACGATCGCATATGCTGGTGAATGTAAAACTGGTACTGAGCTCGAACAAGCACTCAAATTTGCCTACCAATTTGGTGTTACCAAGTATAATAGTCTGACTGATTTTAAGTCTGAATCCGCTGTCACGAGAGAGCAAATCTCCAAGATGATGTTACAATTTGCCAAGGCGATGTCTCGTACAAGCAATAAGTGAACATTCTCCTGTGCATTTACTGACATGAACCTGACAGACCCAACTCTGACCAACTACATCACTGATGCATGTAGCCAAGGCATGATCAAATGATGGGATAGTAAATTCCACCCACAAGATACTGTTACTCAAGCACAAGCGATCACCATGCTCATGAGAGTGATGAACGGTGTACTGAATGAACCAGATCAACGATGGACCCCCTACGAACAGTATGCCATCACCCAATGATATATCAAACAAGCACTCGGTCAGCCCAAAGGCATGATCACCAGATGAGAACTCATCATTCTCATGAACACAATCTATACCAAAACTAATCAATGAGACACTATCTATGAGACTTGGGTTATTGCTGATACGCTCGCATCCTGTACTGGAGGCGCTCCTCAACAGTGTATGCAGATCACTCGTAACGACATGACAGAACTCTTCTACGATCAGATTCAGTGATTTGATTATGCGCCATGATACACCTACACTCTCCAAGTCGTAGGACGCAAAATCGATAATCCACCAGCAGATGCATCAAGTATGTCTCGATCATTAGTTAGTCTGACTTCTCACACAAGTACCAGTGGTAAGCCCGATGTCTTACCTCAGCCATGATGTGATTGGGTCAAAATTGATAACTCTACGCTATCACTACGATGACAAGTCTGCGATATTACTCAGAAATTTGCTAAAGTTTACTATGATAAGGGCTTACCAGGAGTCATATTTAGCACTAAGACCAATAACATCACTACGAGTATTCCACTGATTCATATCTTTACGAGTACGGGTAGCACATGACTGCAGTCTCTCCTATTCCAAGTACATAGTACTATGATCAAACAATGACTCGTAGATAAATCAGCTGACTGTATCTTCCAGCAATCTACCAGCACTATCTGATCCAATCTCCAGCGCTTTGATTTTAAAGCAAGTGGTACAGGAGCGAACTGCTGAGTCTACACTACCAACCAATCTCAGTACTTCATCAAACCCAAAGATAGTCGGTCCACAATGATCTATATCAATAGCAGCGACTCACACAAAGTATATATTGACCGGTCATCTGCGGTGATCAAATAATCTAGAAAACAGAAAAACCTGATGAATCAGGTTTTTCTAGTATAGAAACAAAATAGAAAAAAAGATTATACGCCTGAAGCTTGTTTTGCTTGCTCAACAGCAGCTTGTTGCTCGTCTGCAACCATCGCTTCTGGAGCGAAACTACATCACGCTTTACCTGCAAGAGCCTCGAGAGATTGTGTACCTACCAGCGTACTATCGTCGGCAAACACCCATGTAGGATATCATTTGACTCCAGCACTATCACAGGCTACCTTCGTTTTGTCACAATCGACATAGTTAACCTGAGCAAAAGCTTCACCAAAGAGCTTTTTTTGATCTTTACAATGAGGGCACCATTCTGTACCATAAAATGTTGCTCCATTCTTGGTGAGACAACTTGCCAACTCTGCAATCGCAGGAGAAGACGTTGTTGTAGTTTTCGCACCACAACCAGCTAGCATTAATATTAAAGCAAATACACTCAATACTCATAACAAACGTTTCATTAGATACATTAGGGATAAAAAGTCTCATCAAATGATGAATCATACGCATTAGTATAATTATGTGTAGATTCATTTCAAGAAGTCAATTTTTAAGCTATTTTGTTGAAGATTGGAAGCGAAGTAGGTTTTGTTTTTTGGTCAGAAGAGCACGAGTAGCTGGACCAGTTCGCCCTGCAGCTGGATGCTTGAGGGAGTCGATGAGCTTATATTTAAGCTGAAACTGTGCAAGCGCAGCCTGAGTAATCGGTCAGAAATATCATGTCACCTTGCGGTCAAACAGTCACTCACGAGCCAAAATCTTCTGAAGTACTACAACCGAGTCAGACTCCTCTCATAACTCTATCACCTTAGTAAATGATGTTTTGATAGTTTGAAGATTAATAATATTCTGACTTATTGTAGGTTTAGGCTGTGTAACTAATATTGGCTCTACTTGATAGTTCCACGCAGGACGTACATTCGGCTGAGTAAACAATGAGGAAATGGTAGCAGAATTGGACAAAGCATACAAGCCCACATCAGAGAAAATTCACTTTTTGACAAGCATCTTCTTGAGCATACTACGAGTTTGGGGGCCTAACACGCCACAATAATCTTCATTACCACTCAACCCCAACTGGTCAATTTGAAAACGACATACAAGCTCACGCATCTGCTGATCATAAATTCATGGTAGTGTATCATTGGTTAGATATCCCAGCGATCTGAGATATGACTGAAGTTTGGTCACAAGCGGACCACTACGGCCGATATTCTGATCAATGGACCAGAATGCTACATCCACAAAGTTTGTATATTGGGGAATCTTAGCATAATCAAATCCAACATTCTTCGTCACTGATCCAGGGCAATACCATCCAATCACCCATCTCAGGCCTACCGATTTGGCACGATGGATCCCCTCATCTCACTCTCCCAACCATACATCAATACGATCGTATCAGTCAGATGCTACAATTGCTCATCACCTATCCTGTACCTGACCAATACCTAGCCCTGGTAACACAATAATTGTCCCAAACGCATATGACTTGGGAGCTGCGACCATACCATTAAACACTGGCATACCTGATGCGCCATTAGTCCCGCGACCATTGAGTCTGATTTCTTGTTCATAGGTATCGCGAGTTGTGACTTGTTGATTTGGCTTAGGAGAATAATATCCACTGATACGATAGAGTTGTTGGACACATCATGGATATGGTGCATTTGAGTCTGTGGGGGGACGAGTCTGTGGGGGGACGGGTTGAGTATCCTTCGTTGATCATGTGTTCGTCTGACTAGCAGTCGGTGGTTTGCTTGATGATGGATCGATGGCTTCCACACTCTGAGCTTGAGCCACTCAAATCGTAAGTCAAAAAGCACAAATCACAGTAGTAAATAGTCTTTTACATGAATCAGAAATCATTGGTTCAAAAATAATCAAATGAAATGAGAGTCGTATTATGATGATTATCTCATCAAATGCAAAAATATGTCAAGTCATCTTTATCTCATCATCGCAATACTGCGTAGCAGCTTAGCACATTTGTGCTATATTCTCAATATGATGCGTATGTGGGAACATATCTACTGGCTGTAGCGCAGTCAACTCATATCCTCACTCAACCGTAAGTAATGCGAGATCTCTCGCTAATGTAGCAGGATTACATGAGATATAACATAGTTTTAGTGGCTCCTTGACAAGGGAGCTGTCCGAAGGACTGAGGGTTTGGTTTGATTGTCTTTTTAGCTCGAGTAAAAATTCTACAACATCCTGATGTAATCCTTCACGTGGTGGATCGACGACGATACACTCAAGTTGTGGGGTTTGAATCCCTCCCCCCTGCGGGGTACTCCCTTTATCAAGGGAGAATTGCTTGATTACATCTTCTGCCTTACCAGCATAAAACTCACATGTGCCATCCAGTCCATTGAGACGAGCATTGATCCATGCATTGTCGATCGCAGCAGCCACCAGCTCAATACCTACCAAACGAGATCCTACTCACTGAGCCAGCAAACATAATCCTATCGTACCAGCACCACAATATAGATCTAGTAGCGTACCCTTGACTTCACCAATCATATCACGAGCAGTACGAAACAATAACTCTGCACCGAGTGTATTCGTCTGGAAAAATGCTGTCGGAGCAATCTCAAACGACAACTTCGTCTCATCAAAGTGTAGCTCTTCACGAATCAAACCATCACCCCAAAGAATCTCTGATTGACTATCACGATCATAGATAATGTCAGCCAATCCATTATTCACCACCAATACTGCCGTTGTTACGAGCTCACGCAATCTCACATCTTCAAGCAATGTGGTACGTAGTGTCGCCATATCACGCAATGATGCTTGTTGATCTGCCACAGATAGAATAATCATGATCTGTTCGGTATGTTTACCTTGGCGGATCATTAAGTGACGAAGCACTCACTCATGTCTCATTTGATCATAGACCGGCAATCCTGTAGACTTAAGGAGATCTTTACAATAGGTAAACACCGCTCTCATCTTTTCATCTGTCAGGTAACACTGATCAATATCAATAATCTTAGAAAACTGACCTTGACGATGAAATCCTAATTGTCGATGATGTTCTTGTCTTGGAGTTCTTTCACTTTCCTCCTTGTCCTTGTCCTTTCTACCTCATCCTGTAATATACTTCCCAAAACTATACTCAATCTTATTACGATACCCAAAAATCTCCTCAGTCGTCAGAGGCAGCGGCACTCCCCCAATCTGATCAATTTTGTCCTGGATTATCATCATGCACTCAGCCACAATATCACGCTTCATTGCCAACTGCTGAGGATAATTGATGATTTGCCATTTACATCATCCACAGCCATGCTTATGATCAGGCATGATCTGACCTCCATGGTGGTGTAGATAGTGTGGACATAGGACTTCTCCGTTGGCAATCGTTGGGTCGAGCCCATGGAGTTCGTGGACATGTGCTTCGATCATATCTTTGCGAGATTTGACTACCTTGAGATCGACGAGCGATCCAGGCAATACACCTCATTTCACAATGATTGTACGACCATCTTCGGCAGTAGCGATACCCACTCAGCCGTGTCAGAGTTTCTCGATTTTAATATTAGTGATGATTTTTGGTTTTTTGCTTCTGTAGGTCATCGTCTTAAGTTAAAGGTTACAAGTCAAAGGTTAAAGGTGATTATGTATATCTAGCTTCTTAGCTTCCTAGCTTTATAACATTATCAAGATATTGTACCACATCACCCACTTTAAGCTTATTGCGGATACGAGTCTCCACTACTCCGTTGACGCTCACAAGTCACTCAGTAATTACTTTCTTGGCATGTCATCCACTCTCGACCAGTGAGAGTACCTTGAGGAGCTTATTGAGCTCGATATAGTCAGATGTGAGAGGAAATATATGATTCATAATATAAGAAGTTTATCTAAAAGTTTATCTAAAAGTTTATCTAAAAATCAATATTTAGATAAACTATCATACTATCTTTTTCCAAATAGGATTTCTATTTGTACCAGCATTAATAATAGTTTGATCTTTCTTTGACATAGCATATACAATATTTTTTACCTTATTTTCTTTTTGTTTCTTATCTAAAATAGATGGAAGTATATCTAAGATTAAATTATCAATATCTTTTTTAGATGCTACTTTGTATTTTGTTAGATATTCGAGTATGAGATTTTTATAATGAGAATCCTTAAATCATCTTTGCTTGATGTAATCAGTTCTTTCATTTAGTTGTCACGCGATAACAGCTGAAATATACAAATTTGGCCTATTTCCCTCTATTAATCATTTTGACTTAAGATATTTTGCAGTTTCTGAATCAATAGGTTTTTGTTTTTGAATTTTATCTAAGGATATAATCTCACTCAAAGAAAGTCAAGGAATATCAGCCAATTTACGTGCATAATTTACATCAAGTATTGTACCATAAATCGTAACCTGCACTCTATGATTATCAAATTCATAATCAGGAAGAGGAAAGAATTTATCTTTTTGGATAGTAAAAGATTTCTTAATACCACTTCAAATAGTATCAATCATACGAAGGCTCACCATTGCATTTGCTAAAAATGAATTTCTATATCTTTCACTAGGAGAGTCTGACATTATTACCTGTTCTACTGATCATGGTAGAAATGAGCCTTGGTTTGATATGACTATCTTATCTTCATATTCTATTATATTAATTTTACCTCATAAACTATAATCTTGATGAGCAATAGCATTATAAATCATCTCCCTCAATACATATGAGTCATACATATCGGTTTCCTCAGGAAAGAGAGAATTTCATTTGATATAACGATATTTAAGTTTACGAATTTTATTATATAAACGATCCACATTAAGAATTAATGGGGCAAAAAAATGTTCATAATCTTTCTCAATACCATCCCTATCTCTCAAGATCCATGATATTTTTGAAGTTCATGGCGCGATCATTGAATCGGATTCTTCTTTTCATAAAAGTATTAAAGCTGTACGAGTAATTTTTCATTTTTTAGTCAGTTTAGCTTTATTAAGAAACATCTCGTCAGATCGATTATCAATTTCATACTGTGAAATTTTATCAGCATACTTAATACTAAACTCATGACGTGCTTTGGCTATTGCATTTGGATCTAAATCATCCAATACTGCTTCTGGTATAATTTGTTCAGACCAATCTGGCTGTCATTCCATAAGTATATTTTTTATCATCTGTTGGTCCATAACCCTAAGCCCATCATCTATCCTCATGAGAGCCGTACCATAAAATTCAAAATACTGTCACATAGAACGACCCGGGATAGCGATAACAATTACTTCTCATTTTGTAGTAGTAATCTTTTGTATATCAATATGTTGATTCGTAAGCTCATATATTTTAGTTTTAATCTTTGGCAGTAATTCTGCCTTAGAGCCACATATATTTCCTCTATCATCTACTCATAAAAGCAATATTCATCATCACATATTTCCAATACCCACACAATAGCCATAAATACAGTTTTTATCTTTTCTTTCTCATCATAGAGAAGAATATTGAGTTTTAGCTTCTTTAAATTCCAAAATTTCCGTCTCGCTATTGAGATTTTTTGCTATTAAATTTATGATATCCTGCTCTGTGCGTAATTGGTACATATATAAAGTATACTGATACAAATATCTAGATCAACATAATCTTATCAATCTGGTGCACAATCCTCGCCGTCTGACTGAGACTCACGATGATCTTCTGATAGTGGATGATGTCGTCGTAGGTGAGAGTTTGGTCTTTACGATCCTTGAGCCGCTTCTGAGCAGGCTGATATCCTCAGATATAGAACTCTCGAGCTACTGCTGGCACATTGGCGATGTATTGGGTAGAGTTGATATATACTCTTCACAAAACCCCCTCTGATCCCCCTTCTCAGGGGGAAGTAATAAAGTGAGGCTTAACTACCAGGTTATCACCATCGACAGGATACTGTAGTCACATGGCAGATATATCGCTCATATCCACTGATTCCATGAGGTGGTAACCTCTGAGCTCGCGCCCAAGCGCTACCATCTGCCACCATATCTGCTGATCTGACACAAACGGCACACGAGGAAAGTCGATCTTGAGGAACTCCGCATACATCTCACGATAGCTCGGACCATGTAACACCGCATAAATATAATCAAACAGATCCTCAGGAGTAAATACACTCTGATCATCCCATCTGTCTCCTATCACTAGCTCCATACCGATCTTCTGTTCAATCTGACCTAGTATCTCATGATCCAAGTTAGGTCTACGCATCTCAGCACCAAACATATCATCATCACTATCATAGAGATAGAGAGGAAATATACTTTCAGCTCATTGCATTCAAGGTCTACTCCAGAATCTCCTATCTATAATTCCATTAGAAACAAAACAAGGAGATGATTCTTGTTGAGAAAATCATCTTTTAGCTACTAGTCATAAATTCTCATGAATCATGTGTTTCATAGTATCATACCTAGGTCTCCATAGGACTCATTGACTATTTGGACTAAGTAAGGTGTATCTAAAATCAAAAGGTCTGTAATTAATTCAAACTATCGAAGAGTTTTTAATATCATTTAATACTTGCAATATTTTCTCTTTAGAATGATCATATTTTTGAACAAGAAATTCTATATCGTATAATTTCATATCACCAATCAATACTTCTATAGAATTCTTACTGTGAGATATTATCATTCAATCTTTACCACTCTCTACTCTTGAGTTAAATTTACTAAATAACTCATCAATCTTAATGCCTTCTTCGTATTTCTTTTGTGCTGAAAAATCCTTGGGAACAAAGAAATAATATGGCTCCTCTGCTTTGAGTTTCGTCCATGAGATAGAGTTGATGGTCTGCTCGTTGAGCTGAGCGTATTTGAGATCACGCTTACCTCGCATGTCAGTATGATAGACTGTTGCAAGCTTCTTACTATTACCAGTCTTGACCGCAAACATGATCGATACTCACTGCATAATATCAAATACGTTTTCATCCTTAGATCCATCAGGTGACGACTCTTGCTTCTTACTGCTACCATGCAAATCTACAATATAAATCGTATCAAACGTCTCCATTAGTTTCTTCCTCATCTGACGATATGTTACACCATCAATATAAGTATTATTGGTTATATATCAGATAATTCATTCATTATTTTTTTCAACAAAATACTCTGCAAATCTGATAAATTTGACATAATCATCATCCAGATTGAGTTTTCTCTCATTGAGGTCTTTTTTATAATCTGCGATCAATCATTGTATCCGTTCTCATTTATTACTACTACTCACACTATACGGCGGATTACCCATGACGACCATGATCGGTTGTTCAGTTTTGACTTTACTGGCTTGTTCTGACTCCTTGGCGAGCTGTGCAGAGAACAGCGATCAGATATTATCATGCGGTTGTTCCAGCGAGTTGGTGAGGTAGATGTTGAACCTCTCATCAGACAGCTGCGACTTTACTCAAACCCCTCCGGCTTCGCCACCTCCCCTTATCAGGGGAGATTCCGATCATAATGTTTCTTCAATTGTTAATCCAAGCTTGAGATGTGCCATGGTGTAACTCGCCATCAGGATTTCAAAGCCTCGGATACGAGGCAGGAGGTCCTTGACGACATACCACTTCCATATCCCAGCTTGTCACGCAAAGTAGGTCTCATGAATATACTTGACCGTCTCATCCAAGAACGTACCAGTACCAGTAGCAGGATCCAGTACCTGTACACGATGGACTGACTTGGTGATTTTGCGACCTTGCTCCATGAACGTATGATCCACACGAGATGTGTCAGCCAGACCCATTTTCAACCCAAAATGCTCCTTGAGCAGATGATCTACTCCCCTCACGATAAACTGCACCACCGGCACAGGCGTATAGTAGACTCCACGCTTCTTACGCATCGCACTATCATACTCTCACAAGAACGTCTCATAGAAGTGGATAATCGGATCATCTCTACCTGTCTCACGGTTATAAGTCTTGAGGATCTGGTCTACATTGCAGTGCAAGAAGATGTGTACGAGGTCATCGATGATATGTGAGATACGATCATCAAACTCATCATCATCTGCCATCTGCTTGAACAACCACCTGATAAACGGTGTTGTCTTGGGGATGAGGTTCTGAGCCTCTGCACGAGAAAATGTCGGCAATGTCGGATCATGCAACCTCGCAGCAAACAACCCATATGCGATCGTCTGTGCGTACATATCCGCAAATTGATCAGTCGTCAGATCATGGATCAGATACTCCTTGAACGTGATGTACTGATGATGGAGAGCTGACTGCTCCGACTCATCTGCAAAGATGGTCTGAATTGCGTATTTGATGAGTTGTGCCTTCTGCGCCATCGCACGAGCAAGTCTCTCTGATGATGCGATCGTCTGACCTGAATATGAGAGAAAATCTACCAGTAGGCGTTCGAGCTTGGTGATATTGTCCGCAAACAGATCTGATGTATTCCACGTGATAGTAGATTTGGTAGCGGTTCACAGGCTCACTGACTCTACCCTCTTCCCATTACGATAAAACTGAAATGTAAGATTGTTCGTATAGATAAAATTATCAAACGCAGCCAGATAACGCCCAAGTTGGTCAGCATTCTTGGTTTCATCCAGATTGACATACAGATCCTTAGCTTCGATCCATCAGATGTTGACTGTATTGTTGCCTTTATCTTTGATGGTAAAATCTGGCATACCTACTCCCACAATTCTCTGAGATTCATTGAGAGCCAAGACCTGAGTATTGAGAGACTCGATCAGTGTCTTGAGAGCGCTACGGAAGCTATGTTCTGTACTCTGCTGTGTATCAAACTCCGACTGAATCGAGCTGATATATTGATGGATGAGTTGTGACATGATCATAACGAACAAATACTATCTCTCACTATAGTCATTATGAGACAGAAATCCAACTTGGATTTTTGTTATTTGACAGGATTACCACAGCACTTTTTATACTTTATTCCACTGCCACACATGCAGGGATCATTGGGACCGGTTTTGGGTGTTTGACGTTTGATTGATGCTTGTTGTTTGGTAGCAAAGTAAGCGGCTTCATCAAATACTGTACCATCAATCTGATGTTGTGCTGCAAGAATCATAAAATCTACATGCTCCAGTGTTTCAAGATTTTTGGTGATTTGATCTACTGGATATTGATCTACTACAAACGCACGATGACGATGAAGAGTATCCTTACATTTTGCAAAACATTTGATTGCTCTTGGTTTATTACCAGCGTCAAAAGCCTGTCAATATTGTTCATAATGCTTCCAAAACTCCAATATATAACGATGATATTCGCATCTAAAGAATTCACTATGACGCTCACTAAGTTTGGTATGCCGGAATCTTGCTTCTTCAAAATCAGTTGCCTCTAGTGACTGTATCATTCTGTTCCAATATCTATATTCTTGCACGGTAAATCTGTCAGGATATGAACCATAAAATCATGTTTCTCTGAGCATTGGACGATTATATATCATCATCTGCCACAATCAGGCACATTGATGATTATATTCTCAAGAGGTAGTAATCTGACTCGCTACCATGTCATGCACACGGATAGTCTTACTTGTGCACTCAAATCATCACAAACATATAACAGCAAACTCCAACAACCAGTCTCGTCAGTCTACCATACCATACTCATACAGATGAACCGCTCATTGCAAGATAGTATGTACCGCTTGAGTTTTATGCTTCTTTGTATCTCCACCCAAAGACTCCATCTTGAGAGCCTTGAAAGCATAATCAAAGCAAACACCAATCGTAGGAGATCAATGTTGATAAGATCAATCCTTGATATCATCATACTCACCACTAAATATCACATATCTCTCAATAAGTAGGTATAGATGTAGGCGATCTTCTCGTGTTACAATAGTAGTATGAATAATCTTGACCTTTGTCTCCTCCAGAGCAAGAAAAAACGATCAATACTCAAACACATCACGGATAAATATTTCTAAACTTGCTCTACCTCAGCTATTGGTAAAAAATCTATCAAGCAACATATCGTGATACAATCATGTTTTGGTAATGTTGTCTATATATTCAATATCACGAGGAATAAAATAGCGAGGATGTAGTGGATCGTGTGTCATCTGATAAAATTCGTCTTTTTGTAGTTTTGTATCTCTGTACTCATTGATATCATCCTCTACAAGAGAGATTAACTCCAAAAATAACTGATGTTTCATCTCACTAAACAGCGATACAAGATCCTCTTGGGAAAACACTTCTGGAATACTATCCTTGATACGATAAACTTGAGATACCGATGTCTTGACAAAATAATCCCACAACTTCCATCCATATTGACGTAGTAGCTGTGTCTGATCTTGCGCTCCATCTCCATCATCCAGCAACACATCTACTAAGTAACATTGTTGGACACAATATACGGCCAAAAACTGATCGCTCGTTGGATCTAGATGCTGTGATGCAGCAGTAAATAATTTGAGAGTATTTTGATATTCAGTTGATTTTGATTGTTTCATGAGGTAAAAAAATAATGACATAAATTTATAAATTCTGATAATTAGTACTAATTATCCAAGTTAATTCTAATAATTCGTACTAAAAACCTATGAATTCTTAATAATTATCCTAAAATCCTCTACCCCATCAAACGCCTGATATACTGATGCGTAACGAATATATGCGACCTGATCCGTATCCTTGAGCATGGCCATCATTTCATCACCAATACGAGATGCTGCGATCTCTGATCACTTGTAGCTTCGCTTAATCTCGAGTCAGTCGATCAGTTGCTCAATCTGCTCATTACTTACGTATCTCTTAGCAAATGCTAATGTTAGCGCTTTTCTAATTTTCGAGCGGTCATATGCTTCTTTGGTTCCATCTTTTTTGATCACCATCATCTCGACCATCCCCCTACGTTCAAACGTGGTAAATCTATACTCACAACTATCACATTCTCTACGACGACGCACTGTTGTACCAGTATCAATTAATCTACTATCAATTACCTTGGTATCCACTGCTGCACAATGCGGACAATACATTTTGTAAAATGTCAAAAATAAAACAATACAATAGAGTACTCAAATTTGACGCCAATGCAAGTCGTCCGTATACTTACTACAAAGTATATCTTATACATCAACTATGAAATCACCATTGAAAATTGCCGTATTCTGACTGTATCTTGTCTATTCGATCGGATGAGTGTTTGCCGCTATTCCAAGCGAATATAATGCCAATTATAGAATCTCCTGACCATGGGAACAAGTCAACGAAGCAATGGTCAAAATCGAAGCATTACGTAAGACAGGCACCGACGTACCACCATCACTATTTTCTGCACTCAACTCACAGTTTCAGTCGGTTTTTCAATATCTTCCACAAAATCCTAACGATAAGCTTATCTATGAACAATGTCGCATCACAAGCCAAAGACTCAGTACTGCATACACCTATGATGATTTTAATAGCTTTTATAACCAGTGTTACACTCCACTACTCGATATTATTAACACAATCAATTCACAAAATACAGTTAAAGCAAATATCATTGTCACTCCATCAGCTGGTTCTGCTCCACACAATGTAACATTGGATGCAAGAAGTAGTGTTGACCCATCTCAGGACACAATCCCAAATGCTAATTTTTACCGATATTTTAGTGATGTTGATGGGGTGCAAAAAACACTTGGCGTATGACCAGTCATCAATCACACCTTTACCAAACCAGGCAAATATATTGTGCATCTTACTGCCAGATCAGTAAATTGGAACAAATGAGTATTTGACGGAGAAACTACTGCAGAGGTCAATGTTAGCCCACAAAGTGCCGTCATCAATGTATATGCCAACGGCAAGAGAATGAAAGAAACAACTTTCGTCAAAGTAGGTACCACTGAAGCACAAAAATGAGTTGTCTTTGACGGAACCAGTACTGCTCCTACCGGTGGTCGTCGTATCATCTCTCACCGCTGGGATGTAACGAGTGATAGCTTCAACTATACTCAAGAAGGCAAATGAGATCCAACAGTCATCAAGACTGCTCTCCCTGGCAACGGACAATATAGCGTCACACTCACTACCTTTGATAACGAAAACAACCAAATTAGCACAAGCTTCCCACTTGTGGTCTCTGATCCTGTTGCTACCATCAAAGCAAGTCCTGAGCAAGGTACTACGAGCACCAAATTCTTATTTGATGGAGGTAATAGTTACGCAGTTACCAGCAAACTCAAAACATACAAACGAGAAGTGTATGATCCATCATGATCACTCAATGATACCATCCAGGCTCGTCAGATTAATAAGCAATTTTCCAAACCATGATTATATACCATCAAGCTGACTGTCGTCGATGAGTTAGGTCAGAGCAATATTGATCAGTTCAAATTGTATGTTGAGTCCACTCAACCAGTACCACAATATACCGTCACAGCAACAAAGCAATGGGATAAGCCATCACAATTTATCCTTGATGCAAGCCCAAGTAGTGATATCGATCAAGTCAATGGAGATAAGCTCAGCTACGAATGGAAATTTGATAATCCCAATGCAGTCAAAGTTGAACAGTATTCCGACAACAAACAAAAGGCCATCATTACAATGAGCCAAGCAGGAATACATCAGGTCACTCTTACCGTAAGAGACAGCTACGGTAAGTATGCAGATATCACGAAACAGATTAAAGTTGATAGCACTCTCAGACCATCACTCACGATTAATCCTGTAGCAGTTGTGTGGGGACAAGCTGTTAATTTCACTGTCAAAAGCAACAAGCCAGCTCTCAACTACGAATGGGATCTTGGCGATGGCAATACTCACATGTCACAGTTTGATAAACTTACTCATACTTATACGAAAGTATGAATCTATCCAATCAAACTCACCGTCACCAACGATCAGATGGAATCCAATACTATCCATACACAAGTGTTTGTCGGCGAAGTCAATAAACCAGTGGCTCTCTACCAAGTTAGTTCACAGCAGACATTTGACGCAGCAAATCACATACTTCTCCCTGTTGGTGATTGTGATGGTAAGCCAGCATACCTGGTTGATAGGTACCAAAGCATGTTTATCGATGCAAGTATGAGCGTCAATACTAAAGGTCAAAACTCCAATCTCAACATCTACTTCAAACCACAAAACGATAAAGTAGTTACTTCTCAAAGTCTCAAACATCAGTTTGCAGAACTTGGATGCCAGAGTATTGATCTTACAGTACAGGATCAAGCACAGACAACTCAAGACAAAAAAACAATCTACTTTAAAGTCAGAAATGCATTACCTAGGATCGGCAATATCTCAGTCAGCTTCCCACAATATGGTAACGAAGCAGGTATTGGTTTCTTCAATGACAAATCAAGCGACCCAAGCTTTGAAACATTTGAACCACTTGTCGTAAGATTAACAGCAGACAATACGATTGACAACGACTGATACATTTCATACTACACATGGTACTATTATAAGTCTGATGATCCTGATAGAATTCTTGATCTCAAAATCACACCTGGTAATACAAACTCAGTCACATTTGCGCTCTCTCGTGAGGCAGGAGAATATGTTTTCGGAGTCAAACTCACTGACAACGATGATGAAAGTGTTAGATCCGAATCAGTCATTGGTAAATGACCAGTCATCTTCCTCAAACCAAAATGAGGAGAATCTGGGGACATTCCAGTTGTCACGATGAAATCTACTCAGACTAATGCCAAAGTAGGAGAAACTGTCACCTTTACTACTAACTCCAAGTTACTCTCATCCAGAGATGATTTTGTAGGCACAAGAGTGTTTAAGTATGATTTTGATGGAGATGGAATCGATGATCTCACTACCAAACTCGATGAAGTCACTCATACCTACACTACCCCCTCATCTGATGAATGATATAAGCCTAAGGTCAAAGTTCTCTACAGAGGTAAGGTGGGCGTATGATATGGCGATACCATGATCGTCAAAAAATGACTCAGACCAAATTTCATCTATCAAATCATTGGCAAAAAACTTCTCATCACTGATCTCACACTATGAGCAGATAAGGAGAGTACTATCAGCTACTGTATGAATATGAAATACTGTGCTACTGACACATCATACCTCATCAATAATCAAAAATCGTTTATCTTCGACTACCCTACCTACGGTAAATACATCGTCAAACTGGAAGTCAAAGACAGCTATGGTAATATCGAAAGCATGAGACAAATCATCGATATACAAGCTCCTACCGATCCTCAAACAACCAATATTGTCACTCTCCCACAGCTACAATCGAGCGGAAGCGGTAAGACAGTAGCAATCGGCAAAGCGCTCAATAATACATTATCACTATATGTAAGCCATAGTGGTAGTGTTTGTTCAATCGACACTGACGGAGCTAGAGATAGTAATGCGGACGGCAATAGTATGAATGATAAAGATCTCACTTGTAACACGTTGCATCAGATCAAGTTTGATACAATCGCTCCTACCGTGAGTATTGCTGTCACGACGCAAGCAGGCACCACACCCATCACAGTCAACCTAATTGATAATCAAACCAGTATCGCCCCAGCAGATAATGCTAAAGCTCAAGAGATCACATCGATCATCACAACGCTCAGTACCATGAGTGGTACCAACCAGCTCCAGCAAGCGCTCTTATGACTCAGAGCAAATCTGTGAGATACAGCCAAAATGACAGAATATGTGATTGATATTCAAAATCTGACTCAGTGAGGATCTACTCTCGATAAGTCTACATCTACTCGTATCCAGACGCTCCTCGCCGGTATGAAGAACGCCAGTAGCGAAGCAGCTCAAGGTGGTGATAAGGTAGCACAAGCACAAGCAGAGATTCTTACACTTGTCGATGACGCAACCAAAAAACAACTACAACCATATTTTGATCAGCTCAACACAGCATGATGAGATAGAGATCTTGTCATCTCACAACTCACTAATATTCTCTGAGTCATCAAGCAGCAAGTCGATGCTGGTAATTTTGACCCCCAAGACTATGATGTCGTCAAGGAGCAAATATGTGATATTGCAAGTTATAAGGATGTAGCAATTACTAGTTGTGGAGCTGATGCTACCAATCCCGATATTAAACCTATTCCAGACGAAACTACTACGTCCAGCAGCTTCTCCAAAATTCTCAAACGAGTAATTATTGGTATTGTTGTACTTGGTCTCGTATTTGTATGAGCAGTTGTCTACTTTGCCCTCAAAGCGAGAAAGAAACAGCAAGAAGAAACCGAGAAGATTGGATAAATCTCTTCTCCCTTAGAAATTAGAGATTTAAATCAAAGCATACAACCAATACTCATCTTGATATTTATATGGTAGTGATTTAGGATTTGCGATAATTTTATGATATCAAAGAGCAAAATCAATCTGCTCTAATATATCATTCCCCAGTCATCGACACAATCTTTTCCTCATGTAATACGAATCATGGTGCTTGAGTAATCCAAGATATGAGTTGACGCGGGGTAATAACTCTCAAACTTCAGACCCCCCTCAATTTGAAGCAATCTCATATTTCATACGATTGATATGATATCTTGTCCTTGGTCAGATCTGCCTATGGTATGGATAAATCATCACTCACAG
>JAYSSF010000018.1:0-9010 GCA_043720715.1 bacterium | reverse complement strand
TAAGAAATACTAGTCATATAGTACTGTTTCTTAGCTTTTTTGCTAGTGAAAATTGATTATTTTAGTGTTATTTTAGAGGTAGGTTTTGCAGTGTTTCCCTAATGAAAGAGAGTTCTTTATACTAGAATGTAATGATCAGTGATGGACGAGTAGAGAACTCGATAGGCAAATCAATAGTGCTTTATATCATAGACTTGCACTCAGTCAGGATAAAGTATGAATCATGAAACTTGCTCAAGAATGACAAATCGTAGCTCAAACACAAGACCTGATCAAAGATTCATATATTCTTGAGTTCCTATGATTACATGAGGATCATAGATACTCCGAAAGAGATCTGGAAACCGCAATTATCAATAGTATTCAGATGTTTCTGCTTGAGCTTGGTAAGTGATTTAGCTTTGTAGCGAGGCAACAAAGAATTCAGACTGATATTGATAATTTCTATATTGATCTAGTGTTCTATAATAGATTGCTCAAGTGCTTCTTGCTTATTGATCTCAAGATCGGTAAACTCACACATCAGGATATCGGTCAGATGCAGATGTATGTCAACCGATATGATCAAGAAGTCAAAACTACCGATGAGAACAAAACCATCTGACTCATCCTCTGTAGAGAAAATGATCAAGTGATCATCAAATATACGATCTGAGATGATCAAAAAGATCAGATCTTCAGCAAAGAATATCAGCTCTATCTACCAAATAAAGAAGAACTCACCAAACTCCTCGAAAATATTGAAACCGCTCCTCATCAAACTAGGAAAGATTGAGAAGACGAGTAGCACCCTCGCGGGTACTCGCTGTTGCTTGGGAAGGAGATTGAGTTAAAAGATAGTTTCATAGAATTTATCAATAAAATAATTAAGCCCACAATGATTGATCAACTCATCAACTATTGATTTAGCGAAAAAGAAGCAAAACTGTACTTATTAAGCATAAGTATGTGATCACAACCTATTTCTGTATTAGCAAAACGCATAGGATTACATAGAGTAACGACATATTCAATTATGAAATGACTTATACAGAGGTGATATGCTGTACAATATACCAATAAAAGTACCACATATTATCAATGCATATCTGCTGAAGAGTTATTGTTAAAATTGAAATTAAAATATGACAGCTTTTTTGATGTTGTTCCGGCAATGATGGCTTTATCTGCAAAGGATGACGACAAACCACAGATTAAATTTTTTGAATGATACGATGGACTGAAAACTCTATACAATGATATGCTTAATTCTAAAAAGATTTATACTTTTATATGAACTAATCATATTGAGAAGACATTTAAGGCGTATCTAGATAATGAGTTTATACCCAGTTAAATATAATATACCTGCCCAAACAATATCTCCAGATACGGCACTAAATAAATGATATCAAGAGCTTGATAAATATAGTCTTAGAGAAACTCGTCTTATATCTCAATCTGTTTTTGACGTTCCATGTGAGATCAATATCTATTCTCAAGATAAAATCTCTATAGCTATGTTCGCTGATGGAGAAATGTCGTGACTAATAATAAAAAGTAAATGATTCTCTAAAAGCATGAAAAGTATATTTGATATAATATGGAAGATTGCTAAGTAAGAAATAATAAAATGTAGATATTTTTCTACTACAATACGTAGCATATACTATTGAATTAAATTGATAAGTTAATAAGTTGTTTATACTTATTTTATCTTCTTACTAATTCATTCATGACTAATACTCAAGATGGTATAGTTACGATACCATTAACACAAAATCAATTTGATAGTATTATTTCTTCAGCTAAACCCAAAACAACAGAAGTACCAGCAGGCAAAATTACTGACACACATAATCATGAGTATGTCTCATACTATATTACCAAAGATTTATGACTTAAGGAGAAAAATAGCTATCATAAATTTTGATTAACTATAGTACCTATATGAGCTATGCATACTTGGATTGCACAAACAATCAATGGTTTTGTAGGAGATCTTTCTCCTCATCATCCAGAACACCTTATTATGTACTAGTCAATTTTAAGAATTAATTATTAATCTGTCGTCATGACGGATTTTTTTATTATTATGTTGATTGCAAAATAGTAATGAGTATTATTCCCATACTCCTATATTAAAGTTGATATTTTCTTGTTATAACCATCACATGTTTATCCGTCCCACATCCATTATTACACATTCATTGATCGAGCAGGACTTGAGACAGTTTACTCACACGCTCAATCAAGAGCAAATCACTGACACTGATAGTATCATCCCCATCACCCACAAAGGTCAGCTTACTCAAATCAACCGAAAAGATCTCAGTGATGGGATGTCTCCTTGGTCAGCATATTATCGTGACTGGCTGATTGGATTCACGCTGGATCTAGACTATCTATGTCAGGGTATCACTTGGTATCGTGAGGTAGACGATGATGGAGTATTGCATTCATACTGGTTTAAGTGATCAGCTGGTCAGAGCGAATATTACAATGAGTTACTGGCTCATTTTGGTACCGGGCTAAGATGTGAGGCGGTTGGGCGTTATATTCAAATAAATAAATCATCGATGGCGATGTCTCCCTTGTCAAGGGGAGATGGCGGAACGTCAGAGGGGTTTATTAAACGAGAATCACTGGATTGCCACGTCGTACCTCCTCGCAATGACGAGAATATGGAGATTTCGGACGACGCAAAGGTCCAAGCAACAGCGAATACTCGTGAGGGTGCTACGCAAGTTGTTCAATCATTATCTCGCTTCCTGTGACTCCTCCTCCTCTATGGCAATATCCAGCAGACCAACGGTGTATGTACCGCCCTCAAGATTAATCTACCCATTACAGGATACACGAGATCTCAGCTTGCTATGATTCAAGAGGATTGTGCATTGCTCAGAACCCAAGGTCTATTTGTCCACTGGTATCTGGTGGGTACTGGCATGAAGCAAAACCTCGAGCTTGTTACCAATGATTCAGAATTGCTACAATTATTACTTCCGCACCTACAATATATTGACTCTGAGGTCACAATGACTACATTTGATACACTACAATCGCGTAGCGCGCAGGTAATCGCATGATGATTGGATCAAATTCCTCTCATTGCCAAGCCTCGCACTCTTAGCTAGATGATACATTTGATGGCATTTTATACACAAGAACTCGTAGAACTATTACGTCAGCAAGATCCTGCTACTTTTGAGAAGTTGTATAATGAGACAGCTGATCAGTTTTTTCGTTATTGTGCAACATACTACTTTTTGGATGAGAGCGAGATTGATGATTTGATAGGTGATTTTTATGTCAAGCTGTGGAATTTGTTACCAACGCTCAAGTCCGACTATAACTTGCAAGCGTTCCTGTGGACGATGTTCAAAAATTCGTGTAAGGACTACTTTAAGAAGCGTAAAGAACGCTATGGAAACGACGAACAACTCCAGACTCGATCATGAGATCCCGAAGATGATACTGATCCAGATCAGCTCGAAGTCCTCGATCATAGCTTCAAGTACGAGCAGATCAAGGTAGCAATGTCACAACTAGACTCGGTCAGCCAAGAGATTATTCATCTCAAGTATATCGAACATAAATCATATCCTGAGATCGCTCGTATCACCAGTCTTGCAGAAGCAAATGTGAGACAAAAATGCTCTAGATGACTCAAACAAATTCAAGCAACACTCAGTTCTTCCCATTAATTATTAATTGCTCTTATGAATATTGCTCGTACTATTATCCGTACACTTCTAATCTGATTACTGATCCATTTTGTCGCATTGACGTGGCTGGAGTATCGTATCGGTCTGACTGGTCCATTGTTGACCGTGATTGCATTGTGGAAAGAGATCCTCGTGGTTGGGCGAGCTGCTCGACTGTGAGCGCAACATCACAAATATATTGTATCATTGTGGAGGTCAGACATGATCTTTCGTATGATTACACTTGTATTATTTGCTACAATTGCGATTACGATGATGACGAGTGCTGGGTGATGATATCTCCTGAGTTCATATATTGCCGCGTTCAAGTATAACTTGATTGGGTTTGGTGTAGGTTGGCTTGCATATATTTCGGGGACGATGATGTCGGTATCAGATAGTAAAAAGATTAATAGATGGTACGTTACTGTTATTAAACGGATTCTTGTGCTGTCTGTAGTACGATATGCAGCCATTGTCATCAAGCCATGAGTCCTCAAATACCTATGATACAGCAAGACTATATATGAGTGAACATTGACTGCGCAACCTCCAGCAGTGTACTATTCGGAGATGACAAGCGGTATTCAGCGTAATCAGTTTGTGTTTGAGCGTCCAATTACTTATGGATTTTGGTTAGTAGCATTTTGGCCGATCTTCTTCGTGATGGTACTAAGGCGTAGACCTGCTTCCGAGACGTGGTTTTGGTGGTTGATGTACGCGATGGCCGTCGTATTCACATTTAGTAGAGCAGCTTGGGGAACTTGGTTATTACAGCTTGCGATCTTGTGATACTGGACCTATCAGTCTACTTTTCGTAAGTTTGTGGATAAGATCTTATTGCCTGCGATTATTGTGATTGTGGGTGTTAGTTATCTATGATTCCACCAGATCTTCGGTGGTGGTAGACAGTTTTCTAATACATGACATATCAATGCACTCATCACTAGTGTCCATGCGATTCAGGATCACTGGTTGTTATGACGAGGTCCTGGCAGTGTAGGGCCAGCATCGCATCACTTCTGACTTGGATATAATACGGAAAACCAATTTTTACAGGTGCGAATTGAGTATGGGTTATTCTGATTTATTGGGTGGTTGATCTTGTTTGGAGGGATGATTGCATGAGGTGTATGGCTACGAGCTCGTGGGGGTAAAACTGACAAACAGTCCCCCCCCTCGGGGATTCGCCGTTACTCCGATTATCTCATTGCATATAGTATCTGAGTATTGTGATTAGCAATCTCTGGAATCGTCCTCCATACTTGGGTTGATCGTATGATCGTATGGCCCGTGGTACTACTGATCGGGATGAGTTGGGGAGTATATATTGCAGGACAAGGACAAGTCAGAAGGACAAGTAATTCATAACTCATAATATATAATGAACAATAAACTAATATTTCTGATGTGAGTATCTGGTGCGGGTAAGAGCACTATTTTGGAGAAGATCCTCACTCACACCTCTTATATGACCGTCAACACTACCACTACAAGGCCTATTCGCCTGTGAGAGACGGATGGTGTGACATATAATTTTGTCACTGACGAAGTATTTGATGCACTGATTGCGCAGGATGACTTTATCGAGTATGCATGGGTACATCAAAAATATCGCTATGGAACGAGAAAATCTCTCGTAGACAAGGCAATGCAAGCTGGATATAATGTGATTAAGAATCTCGAGATCTACGGCTGGGAGCAAATTGTAGCAAAATACGAAGTCAAAGAATACTGCTACAGCATCTTTATGGATATACCTGACGATGAGATTGTGAGGAGAATCGTCGAGAGAGATCCTCGCACCACTCGTGATGAGATTGAGCGCAGACTCGCCAGCACCAACTATGAGAGAGAACAATCCAAACTCCTATGTAATCACTATGTGGATGTATTTGGTATGGCTCGCGAGGAGCAATATGATTATATTTTAAATTTGATTGATGAAGTTACAAAGAAGTAATCCCCAAGTTCTCATCATTGCGAGGAGGTACGACAAAGCAATCCATTTTATTATTTAATTATAATTTATAATGAATCAATCAGAATCACTAAAAGCTTCACTTATTTCCATGAGAGATCAAAATATTAATTTTGATCTTATAAATTTAGATCATAATGGTGCAACTAGTATTTTACAAGCACAACTTCTTGATAAAAAAGTAGTCAATATGCGATATTTATATGGTACGTTAGTGTTAGAGTTTGGTATACTAGATGAAAAAGGTAAATGAGAGTATTCTATTGTATGCGAATGTGACTGGAAATTCCAAAAGGATTACCATATTTTATGTCACTGAAATACAGAAAAATGAGATATTAGCAAGTTTATTTGATTATATAGGGAAGTGGAATTATCCAATATTTTTGTGATAGACGCAACTTGAGAAATATATATAGGCTTTTGAGATATTTATTTTACTACTTTATCTACTCATGGTACCTGAATTTGATGGTCAATGCGAATAAATAGTCAGTGAAAATGAGATTATAATAGATCTCGTATTAGTAGTGATGAGTTATGAATGTATTTTATTGATATAAAAAAATCAACTGAGATATAAAATCCCAGTTGATAGTATAGATTGACACTAGAGTAATTGTCTAAGTCGTTCCACAAGTTCACTATAGCTTAAGTCGCCTGAGTCTCCATCATATGCTCCCATATTACTATGTAGCTCATCATGGACACGTCTGTGAACATCTTGATTGTAAGCAACTCCTTCTTTTTCGCATGCCTCTTGTAAAGCTCTTCGAAAATCATTACTTTCTTGTAATCCTGCCATTTTGTTTTAGCGTTTATACGGTGAATTCTACTTCTTGTTTACTACAGTTTCAAGTGCCTGCGATTATTTGACATACAAATAATAAATATAATCTACGAAAGATATATATATATAGTCAAGTGATTTTTCTAGGAAATAAATATTTTATATACAAAAAGACTAAATCATGAACCAACTCTCAATCAATAGCCTCTTTGTCTCCATCGCAGACAAGACCATCCTTGATAATGTGTCAATGAATTTCCAACTTGGCAAAAACTACTGCATCGTGGGTAAGAATGGTAGTGGTAAGTCAAGCCTATTACTTACTGTGATGGGGCATCCTGCTTATATAGTTGAGAGTTGAGAGTTGTCCCTTCACAGGGATTCGCTGTTGCTCACAGTTGAGAGTTGAGATGAAGAAATCTCACTCAATGAGTTGGATCCTCATGAGAGAGCGAAGCTGGGTATTTTCTTGGCATTTCAGACGATCCCAGAGATCAAAGGTGTGAAGTTGTTTGAGTTTCTGCGTACCATCTATAATGCGAGATTTGAGACCAAGGAGACATTTCTCAGCTTCAAGAAGATCATTGAGCCACTGGTAGCAGAGCTTGCGATCGATAGAGAGTTCTTGTGGCGCGATGTCAATGTAGGATTTAGTGGTTGAGAAAGGCGTAAGATTGAGATTCTCCAGCTCAAGCTTCTCCAGCCCAAATATGTACTTCTGGATGAGGTAGATAGCTGACTGGATGTGGATGCTTTTCGTGCTGTTGCGAGTTTGCTTGCTGTTTATGATAGTCCACAGGTGTCATATATTATCGTGACGCACTACTTTACGATCCTGGATTATATTCCTGTCGATGAAGTATATCTACTCGAGGCCGGAGTAGTCCGCTCTCATGGTGGAGTAGAACTTGCATACTCAGTCAGAGATCATGGATTTTCACAATAGGTTATAGGTTAGTAACAACGAATACTCGAGAGGGTACAAATGTCATAGGTCATAGGGGAGATAAACATATCAATATTGACTTTATTGTCACAATATATATTATGAATTCGTATATAACTTTGACCTATACGATATACCATATCACCTAATCAGGGGATGTACTGGCTTCGACAGATAGACATGACTTGGTCCGCTTTGCTCCGTCGGTGATGGATACTGACGTAAAACACCGCCATCAACTGCAATAAATGCAAAAACAAACCTTTTCGCTAGATTCAACGCGTATCAAACTAACGTTTCTTTCGCCTAGCATAACCAGCAAGTGTTTTCTGATATAGTCTGAGCTTGTTGGCGTATTAACTATATCGCCCCACTGTCCTCGTGGCTAATGAGGAAACCCCAAAACAGCTAGCGTGTATCATGTGCGATGCTGTCCAGCAATGGTTTTAAAGTATGATACTATGAGCATAAAAGGTAGATTGAGTACTATTTGGACATGGGTTCGACTCCCATCATCTCCACCAAAAAACTCTCAGTTATTATGGCTGAGATTTTTTTTTACTTTCAAAAGTGAGACAAAACACTATGATGATGGTATGGCATCAACGAGCAAACTTAATCCTCTCGAGAGACACGCTGACAAGTTTAATCGTCGGAAGTGTATCAACGCACTCGAAAAAATGACGAAAAATATGTTTAGACTATTTCGTGATGAAGAAACTACCAATCAGCAATTGATCGATAGATTTACCATCCTCAAAACAAGGATTGACCAGTTCGATAGTACACATTTGGACTCTGAGTATCATCGTGCGATGAGACAATATACCACGATACTAGGTAATACCATCTCCAAGGAGTTTGACATCGATAGTATCAGAGCGAGTAATATGACACAGCTCAATCGTATCCAGAAGATCAAGAATGCCACCGACTATACGAGGGATAAAAATATGGGAGAAGCTGATTAGTATCACAGTTATGTCAGATTTTTTGTATCAAAAAAATCCCACATAAAGCGGGATTAATTGTTGGTATATGCAGATTATGCAGCCATATCAAGATCGTCATGAGCTGGTGCTTTAGGAGCAGCAGCCATAGGAGCTTCGTTAGTCAACAATTGAACGTTAACAGCTTGCATCTTACCTTCTCTACCTTGTGTAACGTCAAAGCTAACTCTGTCGTTATCCATAAGACTATCAACTCCTACCACTCCTGTGATATGTACGAATAAGTCTGTAGATCCATCATCTGGTGTGATAAATCCGAAACCTTTAGTGTCGTTGTAGAATTTTACTGTACCTGTAGTCATGTGTGTGTGAAAAAAAATATAAAAAGATCGATACGAATGATACGCAACGAAACAAGGTGTCAAAAGAAGGTAATTTAGTGCAACGAGTGTCCAGAAATAATTCTTAGGGGTATTTGTTGTTATTGGGGTATTCCGATATCTGACTAGATCATAGTGATAATGATACGATATGCAAGGGATAATTTAGTCGAGTTTTTTTAAGGAAACACTGCAAAACCTCACGATATTCTCAAAAATCATCGTAATCATCATATCGTGAAAGGTTTGCTGTCATGTGTTTCCTCGAGAAAACGCT
>JAYSSF010000017.1:0-3824 GCA_043720715.1 bacterium | reverse complement strand
CTAACTGGAGATTCAAACTAGTGAAATAGACTGAAAATATGGTTGATATTTAGAATAGGGTGGGTACTATGGGTTAATCATCGTTTCCTTAAAGGATATTTAATACTATTTAAGTTTTTTCATAATTGTTTTGAGATTATGTTGTTGAATGAGTGTTGCTAGCCAGATCATTGGTTGAAATAGATATCATAGCCATCACACGCTTTTGGATTCGAGTAGTGTTGCATCGATAATGCGTAGGTTGTGATCTTGGTCTACAAGTATATTGGCTAAACACTTGCCGAATAATCAAGGTACTCCGATAAGATCGATCGGAGGATATCAATCTTGTTGCATCTGATGAACACATTTGATAATGTCTTTGAGCTGTTTGACAATTTTATGATGATGAAGATGCTTGGTCTCAAAAGTGGATCATATGATATATGGTTGTAGTTCAATATATTGAGAACTTCACGATAGTACCGTAGACTCTACAATATAATCTTGTAGGTATTTTCTACATATTGCGTAATCGTATAACATCTTAGTTCTATGTGCAATTCATAATAATAACGAGAGTCTGGAGTATTTAATAACTTGACCATCTCTATAGTGATAGACAGTAAAATCTCAGCCACGAGCTATTAGTGCTCCTATGTCTTTCTCATTAATATTATGTCATTGTTTCTGTTGATCCATTGTGCTATTATATAGAAAATAATATATTCTACAAATTATTTTAACTTTTTTTAACGCGAAAAAAAAACCTCATCACATGAGATTAATAACTTGCCGAAGATGGGACTCGAACCCACATACCGTAAGGCACCCGCTCCTAAGGCGGGCGTGTCTACCATTTCACCACCTCGGCACAATACGCATTTAACTTAATCTTTGTAACTCA
Organism: bacterium; assembly: GCA_043720715.1. Lineage (GTDB taxonomy): Bacteria > Patescibacteriota > Gracilibacteria > Absconditabacterales > Absconditicoccaceae > JAYSSF01. The sequence goes on along the minus strand of JAYSSF010000017.1, from coordinate 2,938 downwards.
CACACCGTAAAGGCATCCTCGGTCTTGACCGGGGCGTGTCTACCATTTTATGATCCTTTAGGGCACCACCTCGGCTCATTACATTCGCCTCGCTGGCATAAACACCACCTCGGCACAGTATTGTGTGATTTACTATAGCAATATTGTATCGTATTGCAAGATCAAACTTGCTTTTGCTCGTCAAATCAGTACTGTTACGACATTGCACCATTATTTCAACCGTATTTCTATGTCAAGTACCAACGATACTACCATGTTCTGAGAATGAGAAGGGTTTCTCGATGATTTCCTCTGAGGGATGTGATTTGATGCTCCCGTAGCTACTCCTGCACCCAAGAAGCCAAGCTCAGACCAGATTGATGAACCTACTGAGATCAAGTCAGAATCCAACGATATTGCTGATGCAATTAGGATCAAAACATGATACGATATTGAGGAGATTAAGGGTAGTGTAGATGCGGTGATCATTAGGAAGTCTGACCCAGTGGATAGACCATCGGCTCCTCGTCGTGGTGGTGCGGTGGGCGAGAGATCGAGACCTTCTTGAGGCGGATCGAGAGGCAGTAGCTCCCCTGCATGATCCAGAGTATCATTTCAACCTGGTACGGTATCTGCCAGGTCTCAGACCAAAGCTCAAGCACCTCAGGATGGAGAAAAGAAACTCAGCTATGTTGCAAGCAGTGATCCCACTCGCCGTAGTCCAGCATGAGCAAGATGATGATATAGATCTCCTACTCAAGTAGCTACTCCAGTGCCCAAAGCCAAACCCAAAGCAACAGCAGAAGATTATAAAGTATCGAATACACTGACTCTTAAAGAAGAAATCACACTACCAGAGACCATCACAGTCAAGGAGTTTTCGGAGAAGCTTGGAGTTCCAATTGGTGAATTGATCAAGAAGTTTATCTCAAACAAGATGATGCTCTCGCTCAATAGTAGTATTGATTTTGATACTGCAGCATTGATCTCTGAGGAGTTTGGTGTCAAAGTAAACAAGGAGAAAGCTAAAATAGAGATGCAAGATGTACTCGAGTGAAATCTCGAACTTATTATCGAAGCAGACAAGACCAGTGAGTTTAAGCAAGAGAGACCACCAATCGTCACTGTGATGTGACATGTCGATCATGGTAAGACATCACTATTGGATTATATCCGTAGTACACAAGTGACTAACAAGGAACAATGATGAATCACACAGAGCATCGGAGGAAGTCAGGTTACCAAAAATCATAAGAAAATTACGTTTATCGATACACCAGGACACGCATTATTTACATCGCTGAGAGCCAGAGGTAGTAAGATCACAGATATTGTGGTGATTGTAATTGCTGCAGATGATGGGGTGATGATGCAGACGGTCGAAGCAATTGCACACGCCAAAGCTGCCAATGTACCGATCATCATCGCGATCACCAAGATCGACAAATGAGTAGATAATAGTGAGAGAATCAAGACTCAGATTGCTGAACATGGACTGACTCCTGAAGAATGGGGATGAGACGTACCGATGGTCAAGGTTTCATCCAAGACAGGTCAAGGTATCGATGATTTGCTTGAGATGATCTTACTCTATGCAGAGATGAAGGAGCTTGTCTGTGATCCTCAGCGTATGGGAGTAGGAGTAGTCCTCGAAGCACACAAAGACACGCAGAAGTGAGTGATCACCAACATGATTGTGATGACAGGTACGATCCATGTGGGAGATATCCTCTGGATCCACAATACATCAGGTAGAATCAAGAAGATCTATGACCGAAAGGGCAAAGAACTCAAGAAAGCGACATGATGAGATCCGATTATGGTTCTCGGTATGCAGGATGTACCAGAGCCAGGTAGGCTAGTAGAGGAGGTCAAATCTGACAAGATTGCGCGTGAACGTATTGCTCATGTAGTCGAGATTGAAAATCAAGAGAAGCATCAGTCACTGGCTGCAACTCTCATGAACAGAATCAACCAATGAGACAAAGTCATGATCAACCTCGTGGTCAGAGCAGACAGCTGGGGAAGTCTGGAAGCACTCAAATACAGTGTTACATCACTACCGATGCCAGACAAGATCGAACTGAGAATCGTCCATAGTGATATCGGGAACTTCTCTGAGTCAGACTTGGATCTTGCTCGTGCATCTGGATCACTCATGATCGGGTTCAACAATACGATCACCATGGATCTCAAGAAGAAGGCAGAGCAGCATAAGCTTGTCCTCAAGTCGTTTGATATTATCTATGAGTTGACAGATTATCTCACTGAGTTTGCACAAGGTAAGGTAGTGATCGAGCTTAATGAGGTAGCGATCGGTAAGCTCGAGACACTCGCAATATTCTTCCGCAAGGGTAGTGATACGATCATGTGAGGTAAGGTGACTGAAGGAGAGATCCGCAATGGCGCGCACTTCCGTATCATGCGTAGTGAAGAGGAGATCTTGAGTGGTAAGATCACATCACTACAAAAAGAACAAAACTCAGTCGATAAGCTGTGAGCAGGTCATGAATGTGGACTCAAGGTCAAGATCGGTAAGAAGATCGAAGTGGGAGATGTGATGGAGTTGTTTGTGATGGAGTAAAAATCTCTTGCAATTATAATTGACATAATTATATAAATAATATTAATTCAATACTTTCTATGAAACTTAAAGTAAATTTATTCTTTGTTACAAATTATTATTTCCTCTTCAGGGGGAGAAAAGATTTCTCATATTGTAACTAAATTATTTCTTAGTTTCACATATCTCCCCTTATCTATTACAGATAGGGGGATTTTTTATCACATAATTTACCATATAAAAAATGAAAAATATCACCGACAAAGATAATACATCACAGGATAAAGCTCAATGTCCTTTTAAGGAAACGATGATTAACCCATAGTACCCACCCTATTCTAAATATCAACCATATTTTCAGTCTATTTCACTAGTTTGAATCTCCAGTTAGGAGAC
>JAYSSF010000016.1:0-3836 GCA_043720715.1 bacterium | reverse complement strand
AGTAGTCTTGTAGCCATGTGTAGAAGATTGATACTAAATAAAGGCAGTAATTATACTTTCTTTATATAGTGGTGCAATTAATATGATAACTTTTCATTAATTTCACCCTAAACATGTATCCATCATCTATGACACAAGTCCGCACCAATGCTAACAAATCGCTCTCACTCGCTGATCAAGTGAAATATGAAGACGCCATCGCACAAAAAAAAGATGCGATTAGAAGAGCTAAAGCTGACAAGAAAGGTCTTATTGAAGTCATTGAAACTAATCAAGAGACAACATTCACCGTCTATGAAGGCACAGTCAAAGATGATATTCAGCAGTGAGTGTCAGAGTGAAAGCTTCATTATACTAACTCTCAAGGTAATGACACAACCGCAACTGCAGTGAGAGGTAGAGAGGCAATCGTGAAGTCACTGTGATGAGAAGAGAAGATTACAGAGTATAACTCATGAGATATCAATCAAGACTGGTGTGATGCTACCGTATTTCTCAAGACGAAGTTTGCCAAATATAAAGATCAATTTGCAGATTTACGAGACCTACCATGCTGGTCGTGAAACACGGACATCAAAAATGGACTGAGACTCACTTATGCTCAAATGAGTCGTATGTACGAGATGATCGATCTGTGGTCCAAGGACTACGGTGTGCCATACGCAGGTTGGCAGCACTCAGACGGCGAGCACTGCTGGCCTGATTCGGATCTGTGCGCTTGGTTGCCGTTGCGTGTGGGTGGTAAGTCTGTGTGTGTGTGAAGCGGTTCAGACGATCACGAGGCGAGCTTGGACCGTGGTGACGGGCAGGGTGCTCAGCCTTCAGTTTCTCTTAACTAGTGGGTTTATCTATTTATCTATTTTGCATCATATTTTCATCGAATTTTTTACCAAGAGAAAAACTTTGAGCAGTGGATTGCTTTACCCCAAGGGTATTTATCCTTTAGGGCTTCCTACGGGCGCGACTCCTCGCAATGACGAGACACGAAAGAAGATTTAGGTTTGTAATGATAGACTATTTGTGTATTGTAACACAGCCAGAGTCTTGTATCTTAAGGGATATAAGAGCGTGCATGTAAAACCCAACCCACTAGTTCAGTAGCCCTCTCCTTTCAGTCGAGGACTTGTCCTATCGATTAGATAGGGTTAATCCCCCTAAACCGTAGGGAGAAATCTCAGATCATAGTATTCGATAGGATATTATGACATTACAGTGGCTACTTGATGTGCTGTGGCAGAACTCAGACGGCAAGCACTGCTGACCTGATTCGAATCTGTACGCTTGGTTGCCGTTGCGTGTGGGTGGTAAGTCTGTGTATGTGTGAAGCAATTCAGACAATCACAAGGCGAACTTTAACCGTGGTAACGAGCAGGATGCTCAGCCTTCAGTTTCTCTTAGCACTGGTGGCATTGAGTCTCGATTCGTTCGGGGCTTTTTGATTTTACACAAAGAATCATTATCATCACAAACAATGTCTGCAACTACCCTCACCATCACCGAATCTCAAACATGAATCAGGCTTGATCTCGCACTAAGTCAGCATTTTGGGTTATCGAGAAACTTCTTTCAGCACTTGTTGGAGAGAGGTGAGATCAGGAGATTAGGAGAGATCAAGGTATTGAAAAAATCATATATCTGCAAGCTATGAGATACGATCGAAATTGCGAATATGAACAGGTTTGATGATGATGGGTGCTTGGCAGAAAGTCCCAAGCTTGAGCTACCGATCTTATATGAGACATCAGACTACGCCGTTATCTACAAGCCCAAGTGAGTCTACTCTCATCCTACGAGTTTACGAGAGATTGGTCAGTCATCGGTGGTAGGGTTTCTCTATCATCATTATGGATCAATGCCCAGTATCGGTAACTTCATCAGAGCGGGATTGTTGCATAGATTAGATCGCGAAACTGACTGAGTCATGATTGTAGCATTGTCAGAAGCTGGTTTAGCTCATTTTCGTGCTTTATTTCACGATAAGTCGAGTGCTGAGACGATCGAAGACAAAGATGATATCCAACTCAAAAAATGGTATCGTTGCACTATTACTCCACAAGGATGAGATCAAGAGTTGGAGAGAATTGGCATGAAGTTGCCATATATCATCAATTCACCAGTATTGGCAAATGTACCATGAGCAGTGACCAAGGATGCGATCAGTATTATCCACTCGATCCAGCAATTGATACCCAAGGAACGGCAACTTGAACTCGAGATCCTCACCTGACGCACTCACCAGATTCGTATCCACTGTGCAAATGTCTTGAAATCGCCCATCAAATGAGATACACTATATGGCAACAAGAGACAATCATGACCGATGATGCTCACCGCATTTAAACTTTCATTCCTCGATCCAACATGACAGACACAAACCATAGAACTCCTCTGACAGCGACATGATTCACTATCGATCAAGCATTTTGTACACAACTGACAGACGAGCTCAATCGTGGTGACAAGTGGGCAATCTTCTCCCATCAGTACGTCGACGGAGACGCAGTAGGAAGTATGCTAGCCATGAGACAGATCTTGTCTGACATGGGCAAGGCAGCGGATTGCTACACAACCACCAAACCATCCAAGATCTTCGACCGAGTGACAAACATTGACCAAATCCAAACCGCTATCGACTACAATCAACGCTATACTGGCCTGATCTTTGTAGATTTTACTGAGTATAGTAGGATTGAGTCACTCACCAAGTGACATGAGGACTGGTTTGATAGTCATCACAAGATTATTATTGATCATCATGAGGTCACAGCTCTCGCACCTATGACGACAGCATATATTGTACCGGAAATAACTAGTACTTGTGAGTTGCTATATGAGATTTGGACACATGTTGATCCGTCTGTAATTACGCCAACTATTGCAACATACTTGTACCTGTGAATGACTACGGATACGGCCAATTATCTTCATGATGGCAACTCAACACAGACACTGCAGCGTGGACTTAATTTAGTTAATCTATGAGGAGACAAAAAACTCGTGCAAGATATGATCTTGAGGTCATATTCACTTGGGTCATTACAGTTCTTGGGTGTTTTCTTATCCAGACTTACCTCATGTGATGGGATTTACTATTCCTATTATAGTGATGATGATTTGCTGGCTTGTGGGATCGACAAGGAGGAGGCAGAGATCGGCACACAGATGCTCCAGAGTATTGCGAATTCTGACATAGTCGTGATATTCAAGATCAAGGAGGATATGATCAACTTCTCCTTTAGAACCAAGATAACTCCAATTGATCATATTGCGCGTCACTATGGTGGTGGGTGACACAAGCATGCGTCAGGATGAGCTCAAGTGCTGTTACAAACAAGCAAATCAATCGAAGAACAGCTGGAACAAATTGTCCATGAGGTAGCGGCGATGTTGTAGAGAGGTTGATTTAAGCTTGTATTAGGAGACGATATTATTATACTGCACCTTACATACGGTGGTCGTTTTCTGTTGGGATATCATCTAATGGTAGGATAGCGGACTTTGAATCCGTCTGTCTAGGTTCGAATCCTAGTATCCCAGTTTCTTACAATATGGTGTTAATGCGGGGTAGAGCAGCCCGGTAGCTCGCCAGGCTCATAACCTGGAGGTCGTTAGTTCAAATCTAACCTCCGCAACCATTATTCTTGAATATCTAATATATCCGACCCGACTCATGTTGGGTTTTTGTTTTGTGTGATTTGACAATTGATGTATGGATAAATATAATAGGAAAGATTTATTTTGGGAACATATACAAGTCTATTGCACCACTAAATTTCACTTGATTTTTCATATCGTTTTTTCATAGTTCATATACACCTCTTGAGGCGTTAAATAGC
>JAYSSF010000015.1:0-26707 GCA_043720715.1 bacterium | reverse complement strand
TCATGATTATAGGTGAATAGTACTTGAGTTACTATAATCATGATGCACTATCTTTGCAATAGGAAGTAGTTTTAATAACTAATGTTAGGAATATGGGCCCGGTTACTCGAATTATTCAAAAAAATGATATAAAATAAAATCATGAAATTAAGAAAAAAGGGTGGAAGCGATGGCTTCCGAGGTGGTGATACGGGAATATAGAGCATATAGGTCCTCGTCCCCCTCCGAGGTTCGATGTGAGGGAGTTGTTCTAACTTGCATGCCACTAGTAGCCGTGCAAGTTGGTTCTTATTATGTATTATGTATCGTTTTGATACATAAAGCGGATGATTCGTTATACGAGTCGTCTTTTTTGTTTTTCGTCATCCTGAGGAACGAAGGATCCAGTAGGGACGCAATTTTTTGCGTCCTTTCGGTTATCTTCTGTTAGAGGACGAGGCAATGCTATCGTCCCTACTTCAATTTCATAATGTTCAAATCTCTCTTGAACCATCATTTCACAACATTATATTGATTTCATCGGTCGAGATGAACCATAGACCCTACGACATATTTTATATCGGGCGGATTATCGATCCACCCCTACTTATTCTGAATTATGAAAATCCTAATCACCTGATGACTATGATATATCGCCAGCCATGTCGTAACTTTATGTCTCGAACACGATATTCAACCTATCTTACTCGATAACTGTACCAATGCTGATCCTGCAGTCCATACGACCCTGTGTGAGATGCTTGGTTATCAGATACCATGGTATCGTGGTGATATAGCCAAACCTGATCTGATCAGGCAGATCTGTCGCGAGCATGAGATCGCTGGAGTGATGCATTTTGCCGCGTTCAAGGCGGTAGGAGATAGTTGTGCCGATCCATTTGCCTACTATGCCAACAATGTCCGGTGAACGATCAGGATGTGCGAAGAGCTCAACAAACACTGAGTCAGAACGATCTTATTTTCATCATCATGTACGGTGTATGGGATGTGACCATGAGTAGTACCACCATTTGACGAGACATTGGTTCGTTCGACAACCAACCCATATGGCACGACTAAATTTATGAATGAACTCATGTTCGAGGATCTTTCTCGTCACCAAGACTGGAGGGTGATGTTGCTGAGATACTTCAACCCGATTGGAGCACATCCATCATGACTAATCTGAGAAAATCCCGCTTGAGTGCCGACCAACCTGCTCCCCTATATCATGCGTGTGGCGACAGGGCAGTATGATACACTCAGTATTTGGTGAGATGATTATGACACGCCAGACGGTACTGCGATTCGTGATTATATCCATGTGATGGATTTGGCTTCCGCTCATATCCTCGCTTTGAAGCATCTTGTGAATCAGCCAATTTGACACTGTGATGCTATTAATCTATGAACGGGAGTAGGTACTTCTGTCATGGAGACCGTGAAGATCTGTGAATCTGTCGTATGACATACAATCTCATATCAGATCTGTCCTCGTCGTGATGGTGATGTCCAGGCCGCATACGCAGATCCAAGCAAAGCACAGAAGATCTTATGATGGTCTGCTCAGTATACTGTTGCTCAGGCAATTACCGATGGGCGAAATTATTCATTAAAATCACAAAAACAATTGTAATGTCAGATTAATTCATTATCCATATATCTATGAAGATTCGCGCCAAAGCATTTACTCTTGTAGAACTTATTATATCAATTGTGATTGTAGCACTTTTGACCTGAGTTATTTTTGAGACATATCGCACGATCTTGGATATTACTCTGAGAGTAGAAAATGAGAAGATTGTTGCAAATGAGATGCTCTTTGCACATCAGGTGATTCAGAGTTTGGTAGATAATTATGAGATTGATTATGAAAAATACAGATCTCAAGGAAATGAAATAGCAACAAATAATGGTATTACTGATGCATTATATCTGACTGGGAGGTGAGGTGATTCGAGCTATGTATGATCGTATGAGATTACTCAAGATTGAGATCGTATTATGCTCAGGAAATGAGTAGGAACAACGATACCATTGACTGACGATTGAGCAGTTACCATCTCAGGACTGCAGTTCCAGCTTATCCCATTTGATACTGTAGCTAATGGCACATCATGAGCTATTCCTATTGGTAATGTATCATTTTCTGGCGCGGATCAGATCTTTCATCCAGCATTCTGGATGCGTGGTATGATGTATATTGAGAGATACAAGTCCAATACTTATATTCGGTCAGTCAAGCAACCTATTCAAAGTTTTTTCAATATTAGGTCATATTAATAAAGTTCATAAAGTATATTTTTTACAATTGTCACTCTATTATGGAGTGATTTTTGTTTCTTATGGACGAAAGATTTGACGAATGAGATGTTTTTGTCTATACTTAGAGTAAGTATTTCTTTGATTACTATCTTATGGCAACTCCAACTCCGACAACCTCTACTACTCAAGCGATTCCCCAAGCACTAGTCACTGCAGGAGCGGTGGCTCAGAACCCTACACAGCAATTTCAACAGCAGATGATGAACAAGCCAACTATGTCTGGTAAGACTATTGCGATCTGATGTGGAGTATTTTTTGTGATCTTTGCGGTGATTGTAATGATAGCACTACTTGCCGCGCTGCAAAACCCTACAAGTCTCGAATCAATTGGTATCATGCCAGACACCGTCAAAACGGTGGTAAAAGGGATTATTTTATTTGTAGCTCTATTGTTCTTCTTTGCATGATTTGGGCTTGCAGTATGGTCATGATATAGACTCTTTACAAAGAAAGAAGGAAACAAGATTGGATATATAGGCTGACTGGTTTTATGATTTTTCGCTGTGATTGGAGCCATTACTGGATGAACAATTGGTATTACGAGTGTTAATGCGATGGATACTAGTGGTATCACTGCATCCAATATCATCAATCCATATCTTGTGGTCAAGCAAACCAGTGATTCAAGAGTAAGGAAGTGAAAGATTTATTTATGAGAACCCTGACTCAAAGTAATTGCCCCTGCAAATATTGCATTCCAATTTAGTCAAGAAGTATTTAATCGTAATATTGGACCATCGCTCAATGGATGAGCACTCCAGAGTGTGACGCTCGACTGTGGTAATGGTCAGACGATCAATTGATTTGATCCAAGTAGCAAGGATTTATATTTTGCGAGTGCGTGTTTATATTTAACCAAGGGCGTATATAATCAATCTCTCACATATCGCTACACTGACAAAATCACGAGACAGATGAAAGAAGCAGTACTACAAGATTTATTTAGCGTAACAATTGATACGGAGATTAAATTGAGTACTAAAGCATGAGTATATACTCTTAATGATGCAAAAAATGAAATCATCGCTGGAGAAAATCCAACTCAGCTCCTCATCGATGCGACGAGCGTTGCGACTGATCTCAATCTCGTCAATTCAATCATTAATTGGGATATGGACAATGATGGACAGGATGACAAGCAAAGAGTAAACTTTAGTCATTATTTCTATGAGCCAAAGTTACATACAATCTCATATAGTCTTCCTGAGTTTCCATGAATCATCTATCAACTACCAGTCAGAGTATTGCAAAGCAACGTGCCATCATGTACGGTAGCAACACAAAGCATCAAAGGTAATCAGTACCGCCTCGAGGTCAAACTTGCAGATGCATGAGTCAGTATCGATCGTTATCAATTTGAAATAGTAGATAAGCTGACTGATGAGTTGGTAGATAGCATCGATAGTGATAAGTCGAGTACTGTATATGATTTTGCTCCTGGTCGTCAGTATCAGGTGAGAGCATTCTTCACGACTGATGATAATAAGCAGTGAGTCTGTGAGACTGACAATCTCGCGATCAACAACAGCTCATATGTGATCAGATCTACCATCTCAGTCAAATATCCAAATGCTACATCATATACTGATCTCGTCGCAAGTGGAGCAGATAATGTGGTCAAGATTACCACTGTGCCTGCACAACTGCAGATCACAATCAATGAGATCACTCCTTCTATATCCAGACCAATTATGAAGGTGACATACGATGGAGCCACAGTCAATCCATCATCTCAGCAGACTTATATCATCAAGGTAGATACTAAAAAGGATCATACCATCCTCATCACAGTAACAGATGAACAAGGTAAGACAAGCACACAAAAATATAAAGTAGTCAGCGACGTAAGTCCGATTGTATGAGTGCTCAAGACAAGTCATAAGGTATGATTCGATCCACTGACAGTCACGTTGGATGCAAGCATCTCTCAACTCAATGATGCTGATGATGAAGTAGTATATTTTACTTGGGATTTTGGTGATGGCACAATTGTGAGTAATGTCTCTCAGTGATCAATCAAACACGTCTATCGTTTTGCACAGAACTCTGAATCATGAGCATATAGACCCAAAGTCACCGTTACAACTCAAAAATGACATACTGATACGATCGAGCTGAGTGAGGATATTGTGGTCAAGAGAGCCATCAGAGATGTCAAGATCACCAGTCCTACGCATCCAGCACAACTTGCTCGTGTAGGAGACCAGGTGTCGTTTGTGATTTCTACTGATGGACCTATCAAGTCAGTATCATGGGATTTTGGTAATGATCAAACTGCTACACGAGAGGGGAGACAGGGTACTGAAGCGACGATGAACTATCTACAAGCAGGTATCTATGATGTGATCGCAGTAGTAGAGTTTAGTGATCATCCTCCCGTAACACAAAATATGAAGATTAAGGTAGAGTAGGGTATAAAGTTGTAAAGCTTACAAATTTTCTTCAAGTAAGTTAATGATCGATATGGAGTTTCTCTGTATCGATTTTTTTTATTTATAAATATAGAGGACGGCCCGTGTTGCCGTCCCTACGTAGGCAGATATTCTTTTGTTTCAATTTGATTTCGACTACTCAATGTCTAATATACTTGTAACTTTCTACTTTTAACTTTATACTTCGGTATATGTCCTTATTTACCAGACTTCTCACATCACTATACCCCGAGCAGTTGCTCAATCAACCAGGTAGTCCTGCTGGGCTATTTTTGGGGATGATATCACCTCAGAGCTTCTTCAATGTGATCACCAAGAAGATGGCAGAAAACTATAAGATCAATAGATTTGATGTAGCGTTGGATCCGTTTGAGGTCAAGATAGGATTTGGAGAGCAGAGCATGATTAAGCCCAAGGCAATGCAGTCATACTACTCCTACTGCGTGGCAGCCAATCTCAATGGATATCAGCTGTATACCATCGGTAGTATCGCGACCAACATGACCATCATGGCCAGTCAGTATCTGCGTCCCCTAGTCAATTATCCCAAACAACATCGATATCTGACACACCTGTTGTTCTCCCTGTATGTGATAGCTCATGTGTTTGCTACATGACTTAAGCAATTTTCCGAGCAAGATAGTAACACATCATACCAGTGGTTTATCGATATCTGGTTTAGCTACTATGAACTCATCCTCGAGCACAATAAGAAACAACAACCATACGATCTAGCCATCGTCCAACAGATCAAAACACGCGTGATGGGTCAGATCGAGCTATGCTTCTGACTGTATCGTATGATGAAATATATTAACCGTTTTCTCACGGGTAGTCTGGATCGCACCTATCTCAAGCGACTGTGTGATAATGAAGTCACCAAGCAGATCAATGCCAGCCAACAAGAGATTATCGATCATATTATCGAGCACTCGCATGATTCACAGTTAGATGAGATGGATTATGAGTTGATGCAGGTGATCTTGCCACATGATTTTAATGTTAAATATTTCTTCTGACAAAGTGATGTCTATTACACCGTAGACTATATTGTCTCATGACTGTATGATTGGAAGGTAGTGGATAGGCACCTGACACAGTGTTTAGAGGATAGTAGTACCATGGCTGAGTTTATCAACTATATCTGTGATCATCACCATATCAAGGATAACTTCTTCGCAGGAGTCAGGGAGTTGATTATGCAGGAGATCAGGGATGATGATGCTGACGAGGAAGAGATGGAGGAATTTATCTCCATGATCTGATCTGGTATGATGGGTCGTATCCCTGATACGCTGCGCAGAGAGTCTCTGATCACTGAGAGGCTGATGAATTTCTACCTCAACTATATGGGGTCACTATGGGCTGCGAGAGGGGATACCTTTGCACTGATGTTGGATCATACACTAGCCACCAAGATTCAGAAGACTAAACACGATCCCCACCCCAATGCATATGAGCTTGATCTGTATCGCCACTACCTTACACAGTATTCGGTCAATACATCATACTATCATTATGTCTATGAGTGAGTTAGGTCAGGTAAGGCAAGTTTTACGCTTCCATATATTGTTGACTCTGACGAAGTGTATGCCAATATGCCCATGATTGATCTGCTGATCCAGTCGAGTTTGGTATGTATGATGCAAGATACACTCCACAAGGAGATCAAGCTGTATCCTCAATCCAAGTGAATGATTCGCCAGTTTAAGAAGATCTATGGTGATCGCATCGCAACACACATTAAGTCAGACCCAGTACTACTCATGTGATATGTGATGCCAGCGCTGGATGAGTCGTATTATGATTTGATGCGTAATGATAGTGCTATTGCTTGTATGAGAGAGGCGCTATATACGATTGATATACATTGCTATCATGATGTGCTTGGTCAGCTGATCGTGAATGAGATCTACAAGAGCAAATATAATACTCATAGTACCATCCTGATCGCTGCGACACTCAGAGAGACACTATATGGAGTATTATGTATGATGGCGCTTCTCGAGCAACAGACCAAATATTCTCGTGCCAAATCAGAATCGATGATTCAATTTCTACTAACAAGTTATGTAATACATGTGCTAGGGTTGCAGGATACGGCGACCATGATTATCTGTTTTGATATTATCTATGGAGTATATAAACAGATAGCTGACTTATTGGATGATGTTGTGAGGCTGGATGACAATGAGGAATTTCTGATGATGGGTGCCGAGTTTATGAATCGCTTCCTCAAAGATAAGGATGATCCAGTCAAGGCCCATCTTGCATTACTTAATGAGGATGTGGTACGGCTCAGGGGATATCTCAAGCATATAAATTATTATAATAAGAGATATTTTATACCGCAAGGGTAGAACTACCACAAGGATAATAACTCCAAGGATAGAGATACTATAAAATAAATAGAAGGTTCATAATTTTATACTATTCTGATACTCATCATGGCAAAATCAAACTCAACAACAGCATTAGGATTTGAAGAAGTACTCTGGTCTACTGCTGACAAGATGAGAAATAATATGGATCCAGGAGAATATAAGCATGTCATTTTATGACTTATTTTCCTTAAATATATCTCTGATAGTTTCCAAACTCAGTATGATAAAATAAAAAATAATCCTGATTCATATGAGGGCGAAGAGGAAGATAGAGATGCCTATACATCAGAGAATGTTTTTCGAGTACCCAAAGAAGGAAGATGGGATTATATTCAGAATAACGCAAAGAAACCTGAAATAGGAGTATTTATTGATGAAGCAATGCATCTGATCGAAAAAGAAAACCCAACTCTCAAATGAGTACTACCCAAAAATTATGCTCGCCCCGATTTGGATAAACAAAAACTAGGGGAAATTGTAGATTTGATTTCTACCATCACACTGACAGAGTCACAACATGGAGAAAAAGACGTATTAGGGAGAGTATACGAGTATTTCTTAGGTCGTTTTGCATGATCAGAAGGGAAGTGATGATGAGAATTTTATACCCCGACTTGTATTGTCAAACTCCTCGTCGAAATGCTCGAGCCCTACAAAGGCCGTGTCTATGATCCAGCGTGTGGTTCAGGAGGTATGTTTGTACAAAGTGAGAAGTTTATCAAATCCCATGGAGGAAAAATCAACGACCTTTCCATCTATGGACAAGAATCCAACCCTACGACTTGGAAACTGTGTAAGATGAATATGGCTATCAGAGGTATCAACGCAAACCTCGGGGATCATCACGCAGATAGTTTTCATAATGATATGCACAAAGACCTGAAAGCTGACTTTATAATCGCAAACCCACCTTTTAATATTTCAGATCGATGAGCAGAGAGACTAGGTAATGATGTAAGACGACAATATGGAACACCATCAGCAGGTAATGCAAACTACTGATGGATTCAGCATTTTATCCACCATCTCAATCCTACAGGAGGTATCGCATGATTTGTGATGGCGAATGGATCAATGTCATCCAATCAATCAGGTGAAGGAGAGATCCGCAAGAAACTCATCGAAGCGTGACTCATAGACTGTATTGTAGCATTACCAAGTCAGCTTTTTTACTCTACTATGATTCCAGCTTGTTTATGGTTTGTAAAAAGAGGAAAGACACAGAGAAAGAATGAAATTCTCTTCATCGATGCTCGTAAAATGGGACAGATGATTACGAGGAAGAATCGTGAACTTACCGATGAAGACATAGCTAATATCTCAAGTACCTATCATAACTGGAAGTCAAACCCCTCCGTCACTTCGTGACACCTCCCCTTGTCAAGGGAGATCTCAGATTATCAAGATATTCAATGATTTTGTAAATCAGCATGATTGGAAGAAGTAGCAAAACATGACTATGTACTTACTCCTGGAAGATATGTAGGAGTAGAAAGTATCGAGGAAGATGATGAGACATTCCAAGAAAAGATGACACTACTTACTGCTCAACTCAGCGAACAGATGAAGAAAAGTCGTGAGTTGGATGAGGTGATCAAAGTGAATTTAGAGAAGGTGGGATTTGCTATGGAATAGATCAGACAGTGTCTGACTAATTGCTATGATAATAATGTAGCCATTGGTTGCAGAAATACTGACACCAGTGGTGGCAGAAATAAAATAATCTGACTTTATTCTTTATTCAGCTGCACAATGACGATTGATCACAATGCAATACTACCAATAGTATGAGAAAACTATGATATCTTGCTTTCAAGTATCTGAAGTACTTTGGCGTCTGCAAAAAATAAGCTCTATCAACAAGTCAACGCAACGCTTGTGCAGACCTATCGAAAAATTGGCCAATATGTCGTAGAATTTGAACAATGATGAGCTGATAGAGCAATCTATGGCACTGGATTGCTCAATCAACTTGCTGTTGATTTGACAATAAAATACTGAAAGTGATTCTCATATTTTAATTTGAACTTCATGAGAAATGTATATATTAGCTTTCCAATTTTTGAGACAGTGTCTCAAAAATCTCTGAGTCGATCTCATTTAGTTTTTCTGAGTAAAATCAAAGACAACGACGAAAGAAGTTTCTATATGATAGAATCAGCACAAGAGTCTCGATCGCTGAGAGAACTTAAAAGACAATTTAATGGTGGGCTATATGAAAGATTGGCACTCAGTAAAGATAAAGATAGTATCATGAGATTAGCATCACAGTGACAAATTATCACTTCTGCTTCAGATGCCATCAAAGATCCTTATATTTTGGAGTTTCTAGGATTAGATGAAAAATCAGAATATTCTGAATCAGAACTTGAACAAGCGATCATCGACAATCTTGAAGGATTTTTGTTGGAATTGTGAAAATGATTTACTTTTGTAGGGAGACAAAAGAGATTTACCGCATGAGAAAAACATTTCTTTGTAGATTTGGTCTTCTATCATCGTTTTCTCAAATGTTTTGTATTGATTGATCTCAAGATAGGAGAGTTGATGCATCAAGACATCGGACAGATGCAAATGTATGTCAATCGATATGATGCTGAATACAAAGAACCAGATGAAAACAACACCATAGGACTTATCTTATGTAAAGTCAAAGATGACATAGTCCTACAATATACACTACCAGATAACCAGCAAATCTTTGCCAAAGAATATAAACTCTATCTCCCAAATAAAGAGGAGCTCCAAGCATATCTACAAACACATCTTCCGGAGTATGAATAATTATAGAACGGTCGAATTACACCGTTTAAGAAAATAAAAAATAATCTGACTTTAATCTATATTTACCTCAAAAATGATACAATCTCACGATACCATCCGAAAAGATTCTGAACTATGACCTATTCCACAGGAGTGGGAGATTTGTAGGCTGGGCGATATTGCAAAAATCAAGTGAGGCAAAAGATTACCTAAATGAGAAATGTTGATTAGTTCAAAAACAGAGCATCCATATATCAGAATAACAGATTTAGATTTGAGTTGATCTATTCAAAAGCAATGATTACAATATGTGTCTGATACTATTTTCCCATCGATAAAAAACTATACTATCGATGCAGGACAAGTATATATCTCAATCGTTTGAACAATAGGATTAATTGGTATTGTTCCTGAAGATTTGCATCTCGCAAGTTTAACTGAAAATTGTGCAAAATTAGAAATAGAAAAAACTATAGATGCAAAATATATTATGTATTATTTGAGATCTCCAATTGGACAAGATGAAGTAATGAAAAATACAGTATGAGCTGCTCAACCTAAGCTACCACTTTGATGAATACAAAACATACAATTTCCCCTTCCACCTCCACACGAACAGCAAGCCATCGCATCCATCCTGTGATCACTGGATGATAAGATCGAAGTGTTGCGTGAACAGAATCGCACATTGGAGAAGATGGGGCAGGTGATGTTTCATGAGCGATTTGGGAAGTATGACATAGAAGATGAGTTGCCTGAGGGGTGGAGAGTTGGAAAATTGGGGGAAGTATGAGAATTTAAGAATTGAATTAATTATTCAAGAGATGATTGATGAGACAAAGAATATAAGGTAATTAGCGTAAAGGCACTTTCTAGTTCGCATCGATTAGATGAACAAAATATTGAAGTAACCAAACTTGAATCAAAAAAAGCGAATAATTATTTATTGGATATATGAGATATTGTTATTGCTAGAAGTGCTTCGCCATGAAGTTGTATTTTGATTACAAATAAGATTGATAGCATCGTTTATTCTGGATTTGCGATAAGATTAAAGCCTAAAGACATACTTCGAGCGAATTATTTATTTTGGCTACTGAGAAATGATAAAGAAAAAATAGTAAATTCTTGAACATGAACTATTTTTATAAACATTAATCAACAAATTTTAATTAACCACGAAATATTGATTCCTGACATTGAAGTGCTAAAACAGTTTGATCAACAAATTGAGACAGTAACAAATAAAATTATCTCAAATAATAAGGAAATCCAATCCCTAATAAAAACTCGTGATAGTTTGTTACCGAGGTTGATGAGTGGAAAAGTGAGGGTGTTTTAAGTAAATTATAAATATTGTAATGTGGAAAATTAAGACTAAATTTATTTTATCTGCCATATTTGGGTTGTGAGTTGCTATTACGTCTTGAGTAGCAATAAATTTTTATACTTGAAACCAACCAATTCCATCACGGTCCATGCGATTATGATGAATCTTTTTTGTTTTATCATTAGTTTCGTGATGTATAGATAGTCCTGCTGAAAAGTTATTTGATGCATTAACACATAAAGAATCAGAAAAACTCAAAAAGCAAAAAGATATTGAATTAAAAAAACTGGAGTTAGAGGAGATAACTATTCAGGAAAAAATATATAAAAAAAATAAAAATATGAATAGTGATACTACTTTATCTTCTAACACAAATGATGTATAAAGTCACTACTACTAAAGATTTTGATCAAAGTATCAAAAAGATTCCTAAAAATATTCAGGCTAAGCTTGTACAAATTTTGGATTTACTTAAAGAAGAGCCAGATATCCTACTATCGGATTCTCACAAACTTAATGATTGAAAATATAGTTATAAATTGAGTACGTTTTGTAGACTTTATTATTCTCTCAAAGAGAATATTATTTTGCTGGAATCTGTAAATGATATAGAGAATCAATGATCAATTATTGAAGTTATTAATGTACAAGAAAAGAAAGGTATATACAGAGGAATTGTATCTATCATATTGTTGATAATTATTTTGTCAATAATTTATCTTTTTTTCCAGGATAATAAAATAAAAGATGAAATTACACAAACACAGTGAATTTGAACATGAAATGAAAACAATCTGACTTCATGATGAAACAATCCCATATGAAGTACTTCGTGAGTGGTAATTCATAAAGCTGTGATTTTTTCATGAACTCTATCATTACGACAGTATGATCAAGATCAATTAAATACAATGTCTATGTTTCCAAAAATTAAAATATGAACTTGAAAAATTGAGAAAGCTATACTAAGAATTAAGATTGATTTCAATAAGGATTATCAGCAATACCGAAGATGAAGAATTTATGGATATAAAGCAGACTGAAGTCCAGCAAAATGATTTGTATATGCTATGAGAATAGCTATTTGAGACATAAGGAATTGATGATACTTTGATACTGTCCGTATTTATACCGATGAAGTTAAAAGCGATCCAGATAATTGATTGTTCGGTGCAACTCAATGAGTAAATATTATAGGATGAAAGATATATGAAATTGATTTATGAAACTTTAAAATAGCAAACAAACAATGAAGTCTGTGATATATAAATCAAAACTATATACCATACCTGAATAAGATGAAGTGAAAAGTTTTTCCAATATGAGTTTATTTATCTGACCTTAAATGAACTCAAATTAAATATATGGAAATTGAGTACATTGGAGATGAGTGATCAATAGTTAGCTTACAATAATTTATTTTCTCTATCAAAACATGAAATACACTGGTTTTCAAATCAAAAACTATAAATGAGTGAAAGATATAAACTTCAAGTTTACTCATGAACCTCACGCACCAGTGATAACTTTAGTATGATTGAATGAAAGCGGGAAAACTAGTATACTTGAAGCGATTAAGTTGTTTTCTGAAGATATTGATTCTGAAAAAAGACATACGCTCATTCCCAAATCAGAAAAATCAAACTTCAATGGTAATATCGATATTATTGCAAGTTTCGAGTTAGACGAGTTAGATGAAAAGAAGATCAAAAAATTTGCTAATGATAAATGATTTGTTGTGACTTCTGATATAAAAACTTTAAATGTAACTAAAAGATATATATTTCAATGATCAAAGTTTATTGAGAAAACAGTTTTACCATGAATCAATCTCTGTGGTAAAAAATTATGAGCTAAGGGGAAAAATATAACATTGTCTACAGAAACACAAGAATGAAAAGATATTGTAAACTATATACAAACTTCATTATTCCCTCAGGTTATTTATTATTCAAACTTCCTTTTTGATTTTCCAGTAAGAATCTACATTGAAGAATGAAAACCTAGATTCACTCAAGGCAATAATCTTGAATATGTAGGCGTCCTACAGGATGTTTTAGACTCAATATGAGATTGAATAAAAATTTCCGATATTGTTACAAAAATTTATAGTACTACAGCCGATGATAAAGAATCGCTCGAGGCTAATATCAATAAAATGTCAGATAAGATTACTAAGGTTGTATTTGATGCTTGGTGACAGCTATTTGATAGATGAAGTAAACAGATAATCGTGAAATATGATAAAGAGTGAGATGAAGCATATATAGAAATTAAGTTAAAAGAATGATCTGAGTCCTACTCTATTTCCGAAAGGAGCCTATGATTTAAACGATTCTTTTCTTTTTTGTTATTTACTGAATTTCGCAAAAGTCGTAGTAATGACTATTGAGAGACATTATTTTTGCTAGATGAACCTGCATCAAATCTACATTCCACCGCTCAAAAGAAGTTATTGAGTACTTTTTCAAAATTAGCAGAAAAATCAAAAGTCATTTATACTACGCACAGTCATCATCTAATTGACCCAAGTTGGCTTGCTAGTGCGCATATTGTTTGTAATAGTGCGATTAAACCAGGTGAAGACTTTGACTTTGATCAAAAGATGACTGACGTTAAGATAGAGACCTATAAAAAGTTTGTCGCAAATCACCCAAATGAGCAATCATATTTTCAACCCATATTGGATGCATTGGAATATCAACCAAGTCATCTTGAATACATTAATGATATTGTCGTTGTTGAGTGAAAAAATGATTTTTACACATTAAGATATTTCAACGAAATTATCTTGAATAATGAATTTGATGCTGTGAAAGTATATCCATGAGCATGAGCAGATAAAAATTATGCTATAATACGTCTGTATTTAGCTTGGAATAAAGACTTTGTTATTCTCTTGGATTGAGATGATGCTGGTAAAAGTGCTAAGAAACTATACATAAAAGAGTTTGGAAGAATTATTGAAGATAAGATATATACTTTGAATGAGATAGATAACTCCTTTGATTGAAAGGCAATGGAAGATTTATTCACTAATGATGAGCAACTTAAAATTATACAAAGTTTTTTCACAACTGAGACCAAATACAATAAATCGAAATTTAATACTGCATTACAGAACCTACACTTTGACCAACAACAAGTTGATTTATCAGACGATACTATAGTAAAGTTCAAGACAATATTTAAATTCCTATCAACAGATTAATATGTCTCACTACACCGAAAATATCCTTGAACTTACCGTCCTCGAACGACTTGCAGGACTGGGTTATGATATTATGTCATGACCAGATCTTGAATCACAGAGATGATGATTTGATACCGTTATCTTGTCAGATTTTTTGCGTGCTTCATTGCAAAAAATAAATCCAACAGCCAATACATGTACAATCGATGAAGTAGTCAAAAAAATAGAGCGTCTTTCAGGGACACAGCTCATCACAACCAATCAACAATTTCATCATTTCTTGATGGACGGTATTGATATACAAATCAAGCTAGAGGATGGGTCAGTAGGAACACAGAAAATAAAAATCATTGATAGTCAGAATGTTTCAAATAACCACTTCTTAGCAGTTAATCAACTTACGATTACGAGAGGCAATAGTCAGAGAAGGACTGATGTTTTACTCTATATCAATGGGCTACCGCTTGTGGTTATTGAACTCAAAAATCTCGTCGATGAAAATACTACTATTCAAAGTGCCTATAATCAGATTCAAACATATAAGAAAAATATCGAGCAACTATTCTATACTAATGCTTTTTGTATTATCAGTGATGGATTAGAGGCGAAGATGGGAACGATCACATCGAGCATTGATCGTTATATGAGCTGGAAATCGGTAGATGGTGTGACGACCTGATCTCATGTAAGACAATTAGAAAATATGGTCTTTGGATCACTTAAGCCATCAGTGCTTATTGATCTTATATTACATTATACCATTTTCCATACCGATGGAGAAAAGACAATCAAGATTTTGTGAGCATATCATCAGTATTTTGCAGTACAAAAGGCTATGACCAGTACCTTCTCCGCTGTTCATGATCATACTCGCAAAGCCTGAGTTGTCCGACATACTCAAGGATCTGGGAAGAGCCTTACGATGGTGTTTTATGCAGGTCAGATTATTCAAAAATTAGATAATCCGACATTACTCGTGATTACGGATAGAAATGACCTCGATGACCAGCTATTTGCTACCTTTGCATTATCCAAGAATCTCTTGAGGCAAACTCCTCAGCAGGCGAAAGATGCAGATGATCTCAAGAGATTACTAGCCGTAGCGAGTGGCGGAGTGATATTCACAACAGTACAAAAGTTTTCTACTGACGATGAAAGCGGTAAGTATCCACTGCTCACTGATAGATCTAATGTTGTAGTGATAGCGGATGAAGCACATCGCACACAATATGGATTCAAAGCAAAGATAGATAAAGACGATGGAGTGATATCCTACTGATTTGCAAAATACCTCAGGGATGCATTACCAAATGCTTCATTTATCTGATTTACTGGTACGCCCATATCACTCAAAGATAAAGACACAAAAGCAGTATTTGGTGAATGTATCGATACCTATGATATCACACAGGCAGTCCAGGATGGAGCAACGGTGCCGATTTACTATGAAGCGAGACTTGCAAAAATAAATCTCCTAGAATCTGAAATACCCATGATTGATGCAGAATTTGAAGAACTCACAGAGATTGAGGAGATGGGTAAAAAAGAAAAACTCAAATCTAAATGGGCAAGACTCGAAGCGATGGTAGGGACTGAAAAGAGACTCAAACTCATTGCTCAGGATATTGTCATGCATTTTGAAAATAGATGTGCTGTGCAAGATGGGAAGGGAATGATCGTGGGCATGTCTCGCAGAATTTGTGTAGATCTTTACAATGAAATTATTCAACTAAGACCAGATCGACACAGTGATGATGATAGTTTATGAACGATCAAGGTAGTGATGACTTGATCAGCAAGTGACCCTGAGAACTTTCAACCTCATATCAGAAATAAGAAAATAAGAGATGATTTTGCAAAGAGAATGAAGGATATAAATGATCCTTTGAAATTAGTGATAGTCAGAGATATGTGGTTGACTGGATTTGATGTGCCGAGTATGCATACGATGTATATTGATAAACCGATGCAGTGACATGGACTGATGCAGGCTATCGCTCGTGTGAATCGTATCTATAAAGATAAACAAGCAGGACTGATCGTCGATTATCTTGGACTTGCTACTCAGCTCAAAGAAGCTCTTTCGTATTATACTCAAGATGGTAATAAGTCTGAAGCGACGATACCACAAGAACAAGCGATATCAGTAATGCACGAAAAATATGAAGTAGTCAAAAATCTTTTTCATGGATTTGACTATAAGTATTATTTCATCGCTGCTCCTGTTCAAAGAACTGATATTATTGCAAGCGGTATGGAGCATGTCTTGTGACTCAAGGATGGAGTAAAAAGATATCTCCAGGCAGTTACAGAACTCAGTTTTGCATTTTCTATTGCGATACCGTCAGATGAAGCATTGATTATCAGAGATGATGTAGCCTTATTTATGGCAATTAAGTCATGTTTTGTAAAAATGGAAGATGCGTGAGAAAAACTTGATGGTAGTAGTAAATCTGACTATGATCATGCCATCAAACAATTGATTTCTGGAGCAGTGACATCAGATGAGATATTGGATATTTTCAAAGTAGCTGGTATTGATAAGCCCGATCTTTCCATCTTATCAGATGATTTCTTAGAAGAAGTAAAAGGTATGAAACATAAAAATCTTGCTTTTGAATTACTCAAAAAGCTTCTCAATAGCAGAATTAGATTGATGCAAAGAAAAAATTTGATCAAGTCCCGTAGCTTCGCTGAAATGCTCGAATGAACTATTAGAAAATACCAAAATCGTACCATTGAATCTGCTGAGATTATCAATGAACTCATAGAAATTGCAAAGAAAATTCAAGCAGAACATCAAAAAGGAGAAGATTTATGACTTAATGAAGCAGAGATAGCATTTTATGATGCATTAGCTACCAATGAAAGTGCTGTGAGAGAAATGTGAGATACGACACTCAGGGAAATGGCTCGTGAATTAGTAAGACTCGTCAGAGAAAATGCAACGATTGATCGAACGCTCAAAGAAGACGTTCAGGCAAAACTTAGACTATATATTAAAAGATTACTTAAAAAATATAAATACCCACCAGATCTAGAAGAGTGGGTAACGGATATTATTTTGAAACAGGCAAAATTAACTGCTGAAGACAGTATCAAAGATTAGCCCTTAATTTTATAAATCATTTTAGATGGATAAAGAAAAAAATTATAAAGTCGTGATCAAAGATGCATTTTGGCAGATTGTGGGGAGAGTAGTGAGCGCACTATGAGGGTTTATTGTATTACAGCTGACAACGCCATATCTGTGACCACTGAGATTTGGAGACTATAATACGATCCTCAAATATTTTGCGATTTGGTCAGCATTGGCTGATTTTGGATTATATGTGATTGGGCTTAGGGAGTTATGAGCTCTACGTGAGGAGGTAGCACACCTACCAGAGGTAGAACAAAAGGAGAAGCTTAGTGTATATTATAGTAAGTTTGTTATGAGTAGGGTAGTAACAGTAGCTGTTGTATATGGGGTCGCACTGTTGATTGCATATATGATTCCATCATATCGTGAAAATATTTATCTGATGTGGTGACTGCCGATTGGGATGTTGTTTTCTGCAACATTTATGCTTGCGGGTATTGTACAGTTGCCACTACAGCTCTACTGGAAGATGGAACAAGTATCGATTGGCCTGACGGTGGCTCGTGTTGCGCAGCTTGTAATTATGGTGTGAGTATTATCGTTGTTTCCAGATCCATGATTTGAGCAGATTGGTTCTTGATTGTTACCATTCATCCTCATTATTGCTACGGTATTGGTGAGTGGACTAGGGCAGCTGTTATATGTGCATTTTATCAGTGAGCGCTATATTAAGCTCAAACCAATCTTTGATCTTCAGTTTACTCGACACCATATCCGTAGCAATTGGCAGTATGGTATTGCGTATTATCTCAGTAGTTTTCATACGCTTGCGGTTTCTATTCTGATGTCGATCATCTACCCGACGAGCAAGTGATTTATCTATGTGGGGATCTGGTGACTCGCACTTTCATTGATTGAGATATTACTCATCATCCCATCATCACTAGGCAATAGTATGATTCACAAGGTCTCATGACTCGAGCTCAAGGACAAGCTTGGGCATTTTGGTCATCTGATGAGTTTGCTGCTGTGGATCGGCGGTCTAGTAATTGTCAACTTTATCGTGCGACGTGAGCATATCATCTATTTTATCGCAAAACAAGAGTATCTGACCAGCTTCTTATCGAGTCAGGCTTGAGAGTTTACCATCGGTTCAGATTGGATTCTACCATTTTTGGGAGTGGTGATCACGATGTCGTTTGCCAAGCAGGTATTCAACTATATCTTCGTCTCTACAGGTCATCAAAACAAGCTCTTGAGTGTCAACGCACGAGGACTGATTGTAGGACTTGGGATATGATTTGGATTTATCATGACACAAAATCTGATCGGAGGAGTCATTACACAGATGACACTTGAATGACTATATCTCATCGGAGCATGGATCGTGGCATATCGCGCTGGAGTGATACCAACTCTAAGATGGAAGGAGTTATGATTATTGAGTATGATTCTTGCGATTGCTGGATTTGTCTGATATTACTATGCTAGTGATCTGATCCCATATTCATCCAAGCTATGATTTGTGATTTCTGCTCTATGATTCAACTGATTGATTGTTGCGATGAGTTACCCATGGGTCAAGAAGATTGCGAAGGGAATGTAATCCCTCCGGTCAACGACCACCTCTACCGTCGGGCGGCATTGAGACCTTTCTCAAGGGAGAACTAAAATTTAGTAGATTATGAATATATTGACAATAGTGTTTAAATGTATAAGATAAATTTATTATCTTATATTTTTTCATCATAGAAATCGATAGAGGAAGACTTACAACACAGGAGCTACGCTTGATGCGTTTAGAATTTTATCGTGATCTAGATCATATTTCATCACAACATAGGTGAGAATTAGAGTATTTGCTTTGAGTTAAAATATGATCGTTTGATTTTGACAATCATAAATCAAAGAAAATTATTGCTCACCTTTTTCAGTCAAAACTAAAAGTATTGCAGCAAGATTCATTTTATGAATTACAAACTAGTTTCAATGCGATGATGGATGATAAGCTAGAGCAATGAATCAAACAGTGATTGATTATAAGATTACGCAATAGAAAAGAACATACAAGAAGAGATAAAATGGCCGTATTAGCTAAACTTAGGGACAGTTTTGCGCATAAGATGCAACTATCTAATTCTCGTTCGGAAGATTTTATTATTTCAATCTCTTCAACTCATATAGATTTACTCCCATATATTAAACCAGATTTTGGTCAACAATATCGACAAGATATTGCTCATCAGTGTACGCCATGATATTCCAAACATCATCTTGTGAGACGACTATATGAAAACTATCACGATCTTGTGCTTCCAATGCTTCAATGAGCAGAGCTACTGCATGAAGCGAGCGATGGAGAACAGCAGCAAACATCAAGAATCATCAGAATACCTTATCTTGAAGATAATAATGCCACGTTTGGGCGGCTGTTATCTCAACATACACCACAGGAAACAAAAGTTAAACGTCATACGTATCAAGTTGATCGTCTTCGCATCCAGTTTTATCCAAATAAGGAGTGAGTGATAAATGAATTTACAAAACAACAATCATATCTCCCAAAACAAGTTGAGAGGTTTACTCAGATTCTAGAGAGCTTACCGAAGACAGCAACTGACTGTAAAGATCTCTATCGTAACTTTAGGAGTGAGTTTGATATGATCATTGCATCAGCTAAGAATATAGTGCAAGAATGAAAGACTTCGGCAGATGATGCTATTCGTTATAGTGTTATTCCAGACAATAATTCATTTCTTACTTGGAAAATGATATCCTCAATGAGGAGAAAAATAGGAGAACAAATATATAAAGCAAATATGATTATGGAAAAGAATAAGCTCCATATCGAATCTTTGGAGAAGTATAATATATCCTAAGTTGCTCTTTTATTACCGATTCTTCTTGAAATGTGAGATTGTCATGATTGGTAGTTATACTAGATCATTAATGGCAACTTAGAATGTTCTTGATTGATAAATAATAATAAGCAAAGTCCGTATTTAATAATCAATCTAGAATATAATTTAATAATTGATCTATAAACAATGAATAACAAACTAAAAATACTCAGCTTAGTTTCGCTGCTGTTATTGGCTACAAATAAGTGTATACAGGAATCTCAAAAAACCTATTCATGAGAAATCATGAATACACTAGCCCTTAAGAAGAACCTATCTAAAGATCACAATATTTTAGTTGCATGATTTATGGCTCATATTAAAGCTCTTCATACTAATTTTTATCAATGAGAAGATGTGAATATATCAGTTGGTGAGTGGATCTTGCATATGAATACATCTTTATCAACTCGCGAGTATGCTGTAGCACATTTTAAAACTCCAGACAGCTTGGCTTGCAAATTTATATGGGACAATGAAACTGATAAAATATGATGAGTATGATGAATAATTAATGGAGATGAATATGATGTGAACGCGGCAGCTTTGTATTTTGATCAGTTAATTTTTGGTCAGCAACTTAAACTAGAAAAACAACTTAAAATAGAGGCTCAAAATCAGATGAATCTATTTATCTAACCAGTCAGTGACCAGATTTCTAAGTGTGGTATATCCTTCACTGTGTAGCCACTCCATTTGTTCTTTGGAAAAATTTCACAGGACATAGTCAACAACTTCCTCTTTGTTGTCTGGTCTATCGACTCCGATTCTGATTCTATCAAAGGCGTTGGTCTCCAGGTGAGCGATCGTGTCTCTCAGGCCGTTATGTCAGGCGTGAGATCATCATGATTTGAGTCAGATTCTACCAAATTCCCAATCAATCTCATCATGGAGGACGAGTATATCAGAAACTGGGATTTTATAATAACTAGAAGCTGACTTAATTGCAGCTCCCGAGCGATTCATGTAGGAGAGTGGTTTGAGAGTTATGATCTTTTCTCCATTGATTATTATTTCTCCAACCATTGCATTTCGTTCTTTGTGTAATGTCCAAGCTTTGCTTTGGTGTTCGTCCATGAGCTGGTCGAGCATAATTCGCCCCGCGTTATGGCGAGTTTTGGCGTATTTTGCTCCGGGGTTTCACAGTCCTACGATTAGTTTCATGATGATGAAGATAAGATTCTAATATTATCAAACAGGCATGCGACTGTCATTGGTCACACACCTCCCGTCGGTGGAGTACAAGCTGCAATATGTCAGTCAACGGAATTTCGATCTACATCGCCCACGAGTTTCCCATCGATAAAATCCACTCCCGCATCAATGATAATCTGGTTTGGATGAGTGTGCTCTTGTGTGATGAGATTCCCCTTGCCCGTGGCGGTGATGATGATGTCTGACTGTCTACATTGTTCTTTCATCCGTTCTGGGCTTGCTGCTCTACCGATCATGACTACCTGTGCCCCACGATCGACCAGCGCCATCGCTAGTGGCTTACCGATCAGGTTTGATTTATTAATAATTGTGATGATTTTGCCATGCACGTCAGCATATTCATAGTGATCCATAATTCATAAGATGGATGCTACGGTAGCAGGGTAGAGTTTGCTTGCTCATCGTATGGTTTTACCATTGGCAGATCCAGTGAGTCCGTCGATGTCTTTGCGAGGATCAATTGTCTCCAGGATTTGTACTTTATGATTTGATAGTGATGTAGGTAGTGGGAGTTGGCACATGATACCGACACAGTATGGATCATCATTGTATTGTTGGATTGTTGCGATGACTTCGGCTACTTCAGGAGTCATTCACTGACCAATCAGTCTGGTGTCAATTCATACATCGAGTCAGAAATTCTGTTTCATATGGACGTATTTGGAGCTCGCAGGACTATCACCATACCACAAAATCACGATATAATGATCGCTGCTAAGATTTGCAGCTACTCGAGTAGTGAGATTGGATTTGATGAGTGCGGCAGGTTCGCGTCAGGAGAGAGTTATCATAATATGATTTATTTTTGAAATAATTGTTGGTCGCTAAGATAGCTAAGAAAAACATTGTGATATGCTTGAATAAGAAATTCATCTTTCCACAATAAATGAAATGTTTCAAGTGATATATTGGTAAGAGGCTTATCTTGATTTCGTTGTTTTGTGGTTTCATATAGATCAAGTCAATTTTTCAGTGCACTTTCAAATAATTGAGGTAACTTGAAGCTTGAAGAGTGCTCCATCCACATGTTTCAATGATGGCCAATAATACAAGCATATGCGATACAATGGAATCAATCATTGAACGGCTCATATCAAAACTCAATACCACATCATATATCTGCTTGGGGGCATAATTTAAATGCTCAGTTTGCTCTATTTATTGCTCATTGTTTTGTTTCTCACAGTCACATAGGCTGATCACTCACACCACTAGGTATATTAACTTCTTGTATCACACAATCGATTCAAAATTTACTCAATACATGATTAAGGAGTTGTGCTTTGTAGTGAGATCAAGTTCATAATGCTATTTGCATGATACATTTGTAAGGTTTTTGTTTTGTATTTCAATTGAATAGAAATGAATGCTTGTGAAGGTGCTTTGATTTTTTAATCCTTAAATGTTTCTATATTATTTGCAATTTCTAGCTCTCGCCAGTATACTTATAATAAAGTATAAATAAATAATATTTTAGTCAGAATAATTCATTTTCATGAAAACATTTACTTATGAACAACTTGACCACGTAATCGACGCAATCCATGATGCCAAGAAGAAGATCATCTACCTTGCGGGAGCTACCGCAAGCGGTAAGTCTTATATTGCCGAAAAGTTAACTGAGCAAATGGTCGCTGATGGCAAGAAGGTATTGCTTATCTCTGCAGATCATTACTATCGTCCAGATAGCGCAGTACAATCCATGATTTATGGTACCTATGATCATCCAAACCTCATTGACCATGAATTACTCAATCAGGATATCCAAAAACTAATCACTACCGGATGATTTGAGATGCCAGAGTATTCATTTGTGGAGAAGACGAGAGTCGCGAGTAAGCATATTGATGGGCCATTTGATTATGTGATTATAGAGTGATTATATGTGATCAACGAACTTGCAGATCAGTTTGACCCGCTCAAGATATTTGTCCATAGTCAGGCAGAGGATCTCGTCATCCGTCGTCTGATCCGTGACCCAGAGAGAACCAAAGAGCCACTATATCTGGTAGCTACCACACTGACTAAGGTCTTCCCTATGTGGACGATCGCTGGACAGTGACAACTAGAAAAGTCAGACCTTATAATCAATAATACGTATGAGATTCTTAAAGATAGAGGAACAACATTTGATTACATAGAAACATCAGTATTCCCACAATGAGAACTCAAAAAAACCGAATATATAGTCAATTACATGTACAATGATAGCGCCACTGATAATGACGGTATCGTCATATCGGAGATCTATCATACAGAGCATGGATATCTACATGAAGTCAAAATCTCCAAGGTACAGACCAATACCGATGGAACAAAGGAGTGGCTGACTTTGTCTGTGATGATGCCAGGAATCTTGGTAGAGATGCATACTCTGATTCAACTTGCTGGATGTCAGTATGTAGGCAAACAATCACACAAGCAATATAAGTATGCAGATGGCACAATCATCCATC
The DNA here is from genome assembly GCA_043720715.1 of bacterium. GTDB lineage: Bacteria > Patescibacteriota > Gracilibacteria > Absconditabacterales > Absconditicoccaceae > JAYSSF01. The sequence continues at coordinate 2,648 of JAYSSF010000015.1, read as the reverse complement.
AGATGGCTACGGGTGAGTTGTATGTGGTGAAGAAGAAAAAATAATTCATAGTTTTAAATTTATAAATCATAATTATGGGAGATCATGAAGACAATAATCTCGAAGAGGCTAAGAAGTTAGTTTCTGATTATCAAGCTTGGCAATCGCCAAGAATTGCTACGGAGCTAGTTAAGTTTTTACACAAAAATAGGCGAGAATATTGAGAAGGTATAAAGTTTGATATTTTAAAACTTATTGAAAAAAGGGAGTATCGCATAGACGAAGATGAGGTTGCTATTGAAATTTCTTTCAAAAAATTATTTAAGTCAATGTTTATCGATTATTTAGGTGAGTCATTTAAGACTATTTTTTCAGAGCTTGGCTGAACACCTCCAGGGCCAGAAATATTTGGGGCGAAGGCATTTAAGATCACGATTAGACCACATAAAATGATAGCATAAGTTATCGTTTTTTTCTTCTCGCAAATTGGTGGGAAATGATTATCAAAGATATTGTATTTAATCTATAACTCTTGATCGATGCCTTTGGTAAAAGTTGAATATGATGAGTCTAAAATTGGCAAAGATGTTATGACCAAACTCTGTGAAGCTCTCAGAGAGATTGTGATTCAATCAACCAATATCCCCGAAGTATATGTTTATGCAAATAGTTCTCAGATTAGAATCCAAGTAAACCCTATTGAAGTATTTGTAGAAATGAGCTCCCATAAGGTTGGAGATATTGATCTGCTAATGGAGAACATCAAAACCTTGTTACAAAAGCGAAAATTAGACAATAACTTCACGGTTCCTATTGTGCTTACCATTATTCCAATGCATTGGATATTTGAGGTGGATATCTAATTTGGTTATAATATTTTCATTATAATCACAAATCGGATATAAGAAATACGTCCCTACGAAAGACGCATTGCTATACGTCCCTACAACTTTATAAACTTTATAAACCACCTTATGAGCAACAGCGAATCCCTGAGAAGGGAGAACTACCAAATCAAAACCATCAACTGACTCACCTGCATCTTCTACAATATGCCACATGCTACCAGTGTGACGACACAACTATTTGTCAAAGCAGGAAGCATCTATGAAGATGACACAACCAATGGTATCTCACATTTCCTCGAACATATGTTCTTCAAGGGAGGGGTCAGATATCCTACGAGTCAAGATGTATCCCGCGTCATCGATGAGATCGGTGGTGAACATAATGCATATACCAGTGACGATACTGCAAGCTACTATATCAAGACTGCGCCAGATTTTGTGGAGCTGGCGATCGATGTATTGTCAGATATGATCATCAATTCACAGTTTCCAGCTGATGAGCTTGCGACAGAGCAGTGAGTGGTAGTGCAAGAAATCAAGATGATCGAAGACAACCCTGCAAGATGGATTTATTCACTTCGACGCAAATGGTATATGGGCGACAATCCATATGGTAGACCAGTGATTGGTACAGAAGATAATGTGCTCTCATTCACTCAGCAGATGTTGCTGGATCATCGTAATCATCTTTACACGACCAATAGTATGGTACTCGTTGTGTGTGGGAAAATTCCAGATACCGACTTAGTTGAATGATTGATCTCCAAGTATTTTATAGGTATGCAAACTGGTGAGGGGTGAGTCAAACCAGATCGCAGCTGTATCGCTAGACCAAGTCAGAAAATCTGATATTACACCAAGGGTACAGAACAAAACCATATGGTTATCACCACTGAGTGATATAAGTACGGTACTCCAGAGTTTTATCCAGCGAAGTTACTTGGTACGATTATGTGAGGTAATACATCATCCAGATTTTGGCAGTTATTGCGTGAGCGTCACGGATTGTGCTATTATGCGAGTGTAGGACATTATGGAGACAGTGATGATGGAGTATTTATGATACGCGCATGACTACGCAAGGATAATTTTGACGAGACTCTGACATTGATTCGCTGAGAGCTCGCTTCGATTGCTACCTGATCTTCTATCACTCAGGTCGAGCTCGATCAAGCTCGCTGATATTTGATCGGTACACTACAGATGTGACTGGAGACCAGTAATGATGTGTCAGAGCGGGTGGGGAGTGATTATCTTATCTACGGTAAAATCGAAACTCTCGAAGAAATAATGCAAGCATATCGTGACGTAACGTTAGGGCAGATTCAAGCCTTAACTCAGAAGTTACTATGGGATGAGTGGTATACATATTATATAGAATAAAGCGAGAAAGCTAGAAAAGTAAAAAACCTCAGTATGTTAGAAAATCCGAACTGAGGTTTTTTCCTTGATACCTCACCGATAATCACTACAAATAATCTATTCTATCATTTGTCCATATTCTTGATTCATGAAGCGCTATTTGACATACATTATCCCTATTGTAGTTGTGACTGTGATGATAGGAGCATATTATGGTATTCCAGCATGATATCATCGATATCTGACTCAGCAACAACCAGATATTCTGACTTGATTTGTGTCGAGTGCGAGTTGATCTACACTGAGTGGTAGCTCAATCCATAATACTGCTACTAGTGATTATCAGGCTATGGTTTCCAAGGAACTCTCAAAACTTACCAAACAGACTCGTATTCTCCTTGATCTATATAATGAAGATCAAGAACCCAAATATCTCTTTGATCTCGTGACGAGTCTCAC
>JAYSSF010000014.1:0-9147 GCA_043720715.1 bacterium | reverse complement strand
CTCCTAACTGGAGATTCAAACTAGTGAAATAGACTGAAAATATGGTTGATATTTAGAATAGGGTGGGTACTATGGGTTAATCATCGTTTCCTTAAAGGTTAAAGGTCAAAGATTCCAGAGAGCAACAGCGAATACCCGTGAGGGTGAAAATCAGATAAGATGAAAATAGTAAAGTAGTCCCGGTCACGACCGGGATTTTTGTTTTGTTTCGTAGGGACGTCGCCGTTGGCGCGTCCGATACTCACAGCACTCGTCATTGCGAGGAATGAAGCATAGCGAAATGACGCAGCAATCCAGTTAATTATCTGTGGTAGAGTAGAGACGCAATCACTGCGTCTTTTTGTTTTGTCTAAAAAATAGATCAAAGATTTGACAAATGTAGAGAGAGAGAGAGAGTATACTAGTGGTAGTATTTTTTACCCCATTATCATATGGCAAAACAAGAACTTCTTCAAGAAGAGCTAAATTCCAGGAAATCTGTCTTGATGAATTCTACTCAAGACGAAATCAAGGACGCAAAATCAGATACTGCTAATACACTTATTAGTAAGATCGACCAGTCACTAGAAAGCTATCCATGGCTCAATGAGTGACAAAAAGAAGTCATCAGATGAATTGAAACTAAAGCTCTAGGAGCGATTGAATCTATTACTCCTGAGATAATGACTATCATTACTGAAAAAGGTAGATTTGAGCTACCACTAGAAAACACTGAACATGAGGATTTGGGAGATATGATGTCTAAATCAAAATATGATTCCGAGACTAACACTATTGATTCTAATTTTAAGTACGAGCATGATTATAATTTTCATGATGCTAGAAGGATCCGTAATAGTCTTAGTACTTTTTTTAAGGTCAAAGAGCATAAGTATCATTCTATTCAGCAGGTCAAAAGATATATTAGACTATGAGATTCCCCATTTGTACTTTCATTAGATGAAGTAGAGTCAATTATGTCCATTATGCCAGCTTGAGATTATAAATATGGTACTCGATGTAAATCAGTAAAAGAGTTTTCGATTTTACTATGATTGACAGATGATGATCGTAGCGGCCGATTAGATCCAAGTGACAAAGGTCATCTAGATAAGGATAATCGTACTGGTTGAGTATGGCTTGGTAGTCATCAAGAAAGTCGCAGTGGTAAAGATACAATGTTAAGAATTCTTTTTAATAAAGATCAGTGATTCTTAAATTTTGAAGGTGATTGTTGCTTATTCCCTGCTCGCTTATTAAATAGCTACATCAGAAAATCAAGATAGTTTGTTATTGATTGATTTTATCCTGACCTGATCGGGATTTTTCTTCTCGCAAAATTACCCATAATCGATATAGTGGTAGTATGAAATTCTTGACCTATCTCCAACAAACTCACTGACTAGCTCGTCGCGTGATTACTGATCTGATCCAGAGCCGTGAAGTGATGCTCAATGGTGTCATCTTGGATAATTTTCTCGTAGAGGTGAATCCTGGAGATCAATATCTCATCACATCGATGGACATATCATGAATCATCTCACAGCCCGATACCCGCAAATCACAGATTGTGCTTTTTCACAAACCAGTAGGATATACGGTATCTAAGTCAGATCCTCACAATGATACAATTTTTGATATTTTGCCGTCTGACTGGAAGTGTGTATATTATCCTATTGGGAGATTAGATAAAGATAGTTGTGGGTTACTTCTCTTGACTGATAACAGTGCATGGGTCAATCAGCTCTCTCATCCTCGCTATGAGCATCAAAAGCTGTATCATGTGCTCCTCAAACAACAGCGAAATCCGGCTGATGAAGCTGTGATGCTTCAGTGAATCACGATCTATGATGAGCAGTCAGATGAACAGATCACGCTTGCCTGTGATAAGGTTCAACCAATCTCTGGGTGAGTGGCAGTCACTCTTCATGAAGGTAAAAATCGTCATATCCGTAAGATGTTAGGGCAGTTGTGATATGATATTAGGGAGCTGAAGAGAATATCATGCTGTGGAATTCCATTGGGGAATCTACTTGTAGGAGAATATCGTATCTATCAAGTCAATAATCTCGATGAATTTTTGACAAGACTGGCTATATAGATAGCATTTGAGAGATGTTTATTTTCACTATAAAAAAGTTCAAAAATGGCTTGACAAGGGATACGAAATCTGTAATTTTGTGAGTAATGAAATTTAATTCTTTTACGATGTAATCCATGACTTTTGATACAAAACTTGATGATAAGCAACTCAAGGTAGACTTGAGTGTAACTAGTTTGGCTGATGTGCTTCAATATTGTAAGCCTAAGGAACAACTTGTCCTTCTCAAGAAATTTGGTCTATCCACGAATGGTCAAGAAATTCCATTGCAGAGAATTGGTCAAGAGTTTAACATGACCAGAGAAAGAGCAAGACAAATTGAAGCTCAAGCTCTCATGAGATTCAGAAGATTGATCGTAGGTAATGATAAATATCTCAATTTGATCGAGCATGCTACTAAAATCTTGGATGAAAATGGTGGTTTGATGCTTGAAGGAGAATTGATTGGTAAGATTTTGGATGCAGGAGTAACAACATTCACTGGAGCAGAGGTAAAACTCATCTTGATGTCAGATTTTACGATTACTCATTTGAGAAGAAACAAACTTCTCCACAAGAGTTTCTATATGGATCCTTTGTATGAAACATTGATTAGTATTATCTCGGCTGACGTGGTTGGCTATTTTGAATTACAAGGTAAGTCTTCTAGTATGATTGAGTATATCGAGACTCTCAAGAAGACACATAGTGCTAAGTATCCAAACGTGAAGTATCTCAAGCAAAATCAGTTTTATATGAATCTGTTTGCTGCGATTAGAGATGCATCTACATTTGATGGTAAGGTAGGGCTTGCAACATTCAAATCAGTAAATCCTAAGACTATCAAGGATAAGATTATGTATGTATTTAACATCATCGGTAAACCTATGCATTACCAAGAGATGGCGACGAAGGTGATGGAATTCTTCCCTAAGAAGCCAGTCAAGGTAAACACAGTACATAATGAAATGGTGAAGTCTAACCAGACATTCGTCAATATGGGCTTAGGTATCTATGGTCTTAAGTCATGGGGCTATCAAGGTGGTATCGTTGCTGATATCTTGGTGAGAATCCTGCATGATCACGGGAGACCAATGACTATCAAGGAACTCACACAGAACGTCCTCAAAGAAAAGATGTGTAGCCCAAATACAATCCTCCTCAATCTCCACAAGCATAAAGAAAGATTTAATAAGGACGAGAACGGTATGTACTCTCTCAAGGAAGGTACAAGCCTCGAACCTACTAAGTCTAAGAAAGGTAGAAGAAAGAAGAATGCGATATAGTTGATAGTGAATAATTAATAATAGAGACGCAATAGTTTGCGTCTTTTTTTATAAACCTCCCCCCGACCCCTCCTTCACAAGCACCTTATCGGGTATAAAAGGGGAGCCTACACACATGAATTATATCCCAGCACCACTATTTCCCCTAGCAGAGACGACGATCGCTCAGCGTACCATCCTCACCAATGTGATTGAGGATAAATGAAGCAAGTATACGGTCATGGCGGATTTACTTGCTGATGAAAAAGCCCACAAATCATGGATGAGTGAGCTCAAAAAGGATAAATACTTCCGTAATGCTACGCATAATAGCTATGCTCGGAGGGTGAAGCTAGCAGACGGGAGTATTGTGGAATCCTCCAATGATGACGGTGAAACATGAGCGGGTCAGATCATCCTACGCGAGATGCAACGTGTCAATGCAGTCAATACCAATTTCTTAGAAATTGGCTGAAAAATCGTAGATTTTTCAGTATGATCATCGTGGTGACGAGATATTTCTGATGAGTGATGCTTCATGGAGATAGATTTAGACATGTAGTAGATGCGACGAAGATAATATTAGAGAAATTTAAGAATTAATTTCATCCACTGTGTCTTTGTAATGGAAAATAACTCTCAATATCTCAACCGCATCTTCAAGACTATTTCTTGGGGCAGATCGGTGGTTAGTTTTTTGTAATTGCATATGCTCTCCATAGTTTTCAATATATACATGGCTATTTTGAATTGCAAAGTCAGAGCTATCGAACATTCTTTTTTGTATCTCAGCATTACTAATTTGTTCAGCTCATTCTCTAGTTGTAAACCTATGTTCTTTTTCTTCATCAGGACAAAATACTCATAGTAGAAATGTTTGATTTTTTATATTATGAAGGGGGCTATTTGAATCATCAAGCGATCTTACGAAATCATTATTACAAGATAAAATAAGAAGACTTTTGGCATTAGAGGGAAATATTAGTGTTGTTGGATCTTTTCGTTCTGCAATGGCATCTTTCATGATTTGAATATCCATTGCTTCCTTTGATATGAAACAATAAGATTCTTGTCTATCATTTTCAAATGTTCTTGTCCATTGATGTGCAAAGATTCATTGTGTTACTAATTCATCCATTGTTTGTTGATTGACGTGGATGTTTTCATTGGTATAGGTATTGTCAGCGCGAGGAGGTCTCGTGACTGCTCTTGTTGGTCAATAGACTGCTCACCACTGTTTAGTAATTTCCAAGATATAATTACGTATGGTTGTTTTTCCAACTCATGATGATCAGAAGATTACAATATATTTGATATCCTCTAATTCATCTAAATTTTTAAATCTTCAACCAGGGTTAGCTGAAGTGCCTCATCCCTCAAAATTCTCTATCATTCCCATTTTGAGAGAGTATTTAAATTTATTCGGCGAAGATTGTTCTATTGTATGTACATTAGCATTCATTTAATGCGATTATAAGGGTATAAGTATTACTTCATCAATCTAATAGGAAACTCCTCAGGAACTCGGTAACCCTTGATTGCGGTCAGACATTTCATGATATTGTTCTGCCAGTTGAACTCGCTCGATGCATAGATAGCTCACTTTTTGTTCCCATATCATGAGAGGTTGAAGAGAGTTGGATATCATCCTAAGTACTCATTCTCGAGAGCGTAGAAGATGAGAGATGCACCTTCGATAGCCCCACCAAGATCGATACGATCTCCACGGTCGTTGTTACCGACGTTACCGACGTTCCATGCTGATGAGAGGTTACGACCCATGCCGCTCTCGGCAGTAGCAATACAGATACCCATATCCAAATCTACTGCATGCCCAGCAGCAGCATCTTCCCATAGACCGAGACGACCAAATTCTCCAAATCCATATTTTGCAAGGTATTGTTGTCTTCTTTCATTGAGTGTATTGCCCGGCATAATTTCCACGCTTGCGAGATCGATTCTTCTGCTTGCTTTGTCAGTGAGATACTTGATCTCAAACTCGAGTGGGATGGTGTTTCTGTTTTGTACGACACTCAGATCCATGACAGAAAGTGGATTGATTGCTTGCCCATCTCTAAATACCTCAAAATGTACCTTGGGCCCAGGTGAGGCAAATCATGCACCTCTCGTACCTGGTTCACCACCACTTGCTCCGAGAAGTTGTCATCTTTGAATGAGTTGTCATTCGCTGACAATGATCTTGTTTAGTGATGTGATGAGAGTAGTGTAACCTCCTGGATGAGTGATCATGACCCAGTTAAGTCCTATCCCGTCTTTATTTTTTACCTGATATACGACTCATGGACCTGGACTATATACGGGAGTAAACTGTCACGCACTAATATCAATACCCATGTTGTCAGCTCCATAATAATCACGATACTTGGTATCATTGTATGATCATACGATCTGATAGACGGGGAGTACTGGCCATGATAGGTAATTAGTTGCATCGAGTGCGATATGATCGACTGTTTGATTGAGTTTTGAGCTGAACTGTCCCGTATCTCTACTTGCTTCATGAGCTTGACCGATACGAGTTCTGAGATCCTGGAGTAGTGCTTGCTTGTCTTCACTGAGACCGCCAGCTTGATCATTGAGTTTGATCTTATCTTGGCGATAGAGATTGAGAAAGTCGAGGAGATATTGTCTTTGTTGGTTGAGAAGTTCTACCTCTTCGTTCATTTTAGATACTTCATCTCTGTACTTGACTCTGAAGGCATCGACCATTTTTTGACGCTTGTCCAATTCGATTTGTTTGGCTTGCATGAGTTCGATAAGCTGATCAAATCTAAAAGTCAGAATTTTGATCAATTCTTCAGAAGAGAGAGTATTAGCGATATTATCTGACTTAACCAAGAGTTTGACTTCGTCGATTTGCATATCTTCGTCGTAGTATTCATTATTGAGTCTATAGAGCACTGTTGCAAATCTTACAAGCATTCCTTTAACATCTTCGACTTCGGTTTTGAGCGATTCAGATTCTTTTTGGAGTTCGACATAGCTCTTGGTGTAGAGTTTGATCTTAGCGACACGGTCGGTGATAGTTGCTTTGGTTTGTGTTGATTGATCGACGACTTGTTGCATGGTAGCTTTGATCTCATCATATTTTGCATTGACGTTTTGACGTTGATCGCTAATTTGGGTAAACTCATCTGAGATATTAGAAAGTTGCAATGTAATATCTTCAATCTCTGACTGAGTCTTGTCGAGATCAATATCATCAAGGCTGGTACTTTTATTGTAGAGTTCGAGAAGAGCCTCTTGGTCTCTTTCTTTGAGTTTCTGCATAAAGCTTGATCTTGTACTGATTTTATCATATAATGAGTTAGAGGGCTGAGATGTTGAGTTAGTACCAGTATTGGTAAGATCTCAACTGCTAGCAAATACAATATTGCTTGAGTAGACGATGAGAGCAAGAAGTGTGATGATTTTGTGAATACGCATGATGATTTCCAATAATAAAAGTCTTACACTGATTATAGTGGCAATGATTTATTTTGACAAAAAAAGAGTATAAATTGCTCTTTTAGAGATTGACATTCATTGTATTTATGGCCTTCTTCTCTTCCTTCTTTGGCATTGCACTAAAGCACTAACTTCGTGTCGCCCCAAAGAAGCAAAAGTCTAGTCAAACACAGCACTATTTTCTATCATTTTGAGTTTACCAACTATGTTGGCTGCTTCGCAGTATGATTTCGTGTGCGTAGTCCTAAAGGATTTCCTTTGGTCACTTGTGTTTGACGAACCGCAGGTAGCGTATTTACTCGTGCCTAATATCTGTGGCCTTATCGATAAACAAAATTCCGTTGAGGTGATCAATTTCATGTTGGATGATGACTGCATCCAGTCATGACAATTGTTTAGATTCTGACTTACCTTCAATTGTAGTGTACTGGACCGTGATTTGTTTGTATCTCTCGACTTGTCCAAAAATTCAAGGCAATGACAAACATCCTTCTTCGTCAACTTGAGTGCTGTCACTATGGGCAGTGATCTCAGGATTGATCATCATAGTGGTAGCTTTGAGCTTATAGTCTCACTTGATGATCTTCCATTGAGTCGTAGCGATGAGCCTAATCGTGAAGCCCAACTGCGGCGCAGCCAGTCAGACTCCATCATATTCATGCACTAGATCTGCCATTGATTTGGCAAGTTTACGTATATTGGGAGTTATGGTTTCGATGGGAGCACATTTGGTCCTGAGAGCGACTTCATTTTGACCGATGACGAGAGGGTATTTGGATTTGAGGGATGACATATTATAAGATCAAAGAATTTAAAAATCAAAGAATTGAAATATAGTGCATTATACTTAGAACTAGGATTAACTCACATCTCAAGATAATGCACTACGTAGGAGATTTCATAGACAATAGTGTTCCTATATTTATATGAAATCTACTATAAATCAAGCAATCGTCATTGCGAGCGTAGTGTAACGGAGCGCGGCAATCCAGTATGACAGGTTTTCAAAAATATTTTCCAGTGGATTGCTTCGTCATTTTCACTGCGTTTTATTCCTCGCAATGACGATTATAATGATGAAATATCGTTCACCCAATGGTCAGATCTCCATTCAGGCATGAGCTTATCCAACATCCCAGTCAGCTTACCTGATTCTTCAAACTGGATCTGGATGAGCTTGTGTTGAGTCTTGGTGAGTCACTTGCCTTCGCCAGCACGATAGCTGTGCACATAATTTGACACTAGAACACGCTCACATGCTCATGATTTGATGAGTCATTGACAGAGTTGCTTGAGCTTGCGACCGTTGTCGATATATATGATTGAAAGGAGCTTCATGATCACTAGAATAGATAATAGTTGATTATTGTGATTTATTATATTGTTTCAAGTATAAATGAAGATTGAGATAGTGAGTATTAGTGATTCTGACAAACATTTTAGTTCCGCTGTTGCTGAGTATGTCAAGCGTCTGGGTGTGGATGTGAGTCTGATCGATCTTAAACCGGTGAAGCATGGCACTCGTGAGCAAATCATCGCTGCAGAGACACAACTCATTATTGATCAAATTACCAAGAAACTTGTTGCAACCTATCTCATGTCCAAAGAATGAAAACAAGTAACAACAGAAGAATTCTGAGCGCTCATCCCCAAGCACGATCATCATGTGCGTTTTATCATTGGAGGACCATATGGACTTGAGGAGTGAGTATTACTCCCACTGATTCAAGGGAGACTTGCATTTGGTCAGATTACAATGCCTCATGGCTTGGCTAAGTTGGTACTGATAGAGCAGATCTATCGTGCTCAGCAGATTATGCAGGGGAGACAGTATCATTATTAGATATATGTTGTATTTTCAGATAAAAAGAAAAACCTCTGGAATCCAGAGGTTCTTAATGTTTTATAAATGTACAAAGATATAGGTGTTGGCTGTATGACGACAACCATCATAGCTTAAACTTACCATTCCTTTGATGATTTTTGTATTGAAGTTTTTAAACACCCCGCTCTCCAAACGGACAATCTGTTGTGACTGGAAACTATATCCTAGGTCATTAAATAGACTGATTGTGTTTCGGAGGGGGATTACTGTCGTATTATTCATTAATAAACCATGTTGATATACCAGAATACTGTACATCTTTTTGGTTTGTAATTGAGTCACTATGCCCGTTATCTTGACTCCAGCTTGATAGTAGGCCGATATTGTGATCGGCTTATATCGTAGGGAGAGATGGTATTCAGGATTCTCCTTTCTGGCTTAATGGTAAAAAAGGTGTGGCTATTCTACTCTAGAGTTAATCAAATACAGTATTAGTTTTAATTTCCTATCTTCCCTTAGTCCTCTATGTA
>JAYSSF010000013.1:0-9481 GCA_043720715.1 bacterium | reverse complement strand
TTACATAGAGGACTAAGGGAAGATAGGAAATTAAAACTAATACTGTATTTGATTAACTCTAGAGTAGAATAGCCACACCTTTTTTACCATTAAGCCACAAGAACAAAATAATTTGTTCTCATAAACAAGAACAAAAAACCCAGCCGAAGCTGGGATTGATGATATATTTACTTTGATTATAATGTGTAGTGGATTGCACCAAAGGCACTTCCTACGGTCGCTTCGTTCCCAAGTTTACACTCTAAAGAGTACAGGTCCCGATAATAATCGGGACAATGACGAGACACTGAGAGGGGAGTCAGATAAAACCCCTCCGGCTTCGCCACCTCCCCTTGTCAGGGGAGACCCTTGTTTTTTTAATCGTCTTCAGAACCCTTACGCTTACCTGCACGTTCTGCCATGATCTTCTCAGCGATATTGTTGGGTACTGGTTCGTATGAGTCAAACTCCATCGCATAGCTGGCTCTACCTTGAGTCGCAGATCTAAGTGCTGTCGAATATCCAAACATCTCAGAGAGTGGTACTTTACCGCTGATCACCATTGCGCCAAAACGATCTTCTTGGTTGGTAATCATACCTCTACGAGATGAGATATCTCCCATCACATCTCCCATATAGTCTTCAGGAGTCACTACTTCGATCTTCATAATAGGCTCAAGCAATGTTGGCTTACATTTCATAAATCACTCTCTAAATGCTCTGAATGTCGCAATCTTAAACGCAACCTCTGAGGAATCAACATCATGGTAACTACCGAACACAAGCTTCGCTTGTACATTGATGATCGGGTAACTAGCCATTACACCAAGCTTCATCATCTCTTCACATGCCTTAGCGACTGATGGGATGAATTCTTTGGGGATCACTCAACCAGTGATTTCGTCCACGAAGTTGAGATTTTTCTTTTCTCCTGTTTCAGCATCATCTTTCCATGGTGACATCTTGAGTACGACGTGACCGTATTGTCCACGACCTCCAGACTGTCTGACGAATTTGGATTCTGCTTCAACTTCATCTCACAGGATTGTCTCTCTGTATGATACTTGTGGAGCACCAGTGATCACTTCTACTTTATGCTCTCTCTTGAGTCTATCTGCCAAGATCTCAAGATGCAACTCTCCTTGACCAGCAATAATAGTCTGACCTGTCTCTTCGTCTGTATAGAATCTGAATGATGGGTCTTCTTCTGCGAGCTTACTTAGTCCGAGTCACATCTTTTCTTGATCCTTCTTGCTTGCTGGTTCTACTGCCAATGAGATTACTGGTTCTGGGAAGTCCATCGCTTCAAGTAATACCGGCTGCTTCATATCGGAGAGGGTATCTCCTGTTCTCACATCTTTGAGACCCAAGAATGCAGCAATATGTCCTGCGTGAATCTCAGAAATTTCTTCTCTCTTGTTGGCGTGCATGAGGAGCAAACGACCTACACGTTCTTCGTTACCTGTACGAGGATTGAGGAGCTTATCACCAGACTTGATCACACCAGAGTATACTCTCACGAATGTCAGCTTACCGACAAATGGATCAGTCATAATCTTAAATGCAAGAGCAGAAGCTGGAGCCGTATCATCTGGCATTCTGAGGATTTCTTTGGTCAGATCATCGACATCATGACCCTTGACAGCACCTACATCGAGTGGACTAGGCAAGAAATCTACTGCAGCGTCGAGCATAAGCTGTACACCTGCATTTCTGAGTGCTGATCCTACACACATTGGGTAGATCTCTCCAGCACATACTGCTTTACGCATTGCTTTTTTGATGAGTACTTCTGGCACATCTTCACCCATGAGGTAGAGCTCTGCGATCTCATCATCGAACATAGTCAAACTATCAATCATTTTCTCTCTACTAGCAACACAAACATCCACAAAGTCAGCTGGTATCTCATGTTCCACTTGTGTCTCACCGTTTGCACCCTCAAATGTATAATACTTCATATTGATCAAGTTTGCAATACCCTTGAAGTCAGAAGACTCACCATATGGAAGCTGGATTGCAAGTGCTTTGTTTGATAGCTTATTGGTTACTGATTCAAGACAGAACTTGAAATTAGCACCGATCTTGTCGATCTTATTTACGAAGATCATACGAGGTACACGGTACTTGTCAGCTTGTCTCCAAACCGTCTCTGTCTGAGGTTGTACTCCATCTGATGATGACAATACTGTCACAGCTCCATCCAATACCTTGAGACTACGCTCTACTTCAATGGTGAAGTCTACGTGACCTGGTGTATCGATGATGTTGATATGGTGATCCTTCCACATTGCAGTCGTCGCAGCAGATGTGATCGTGATACCACGCTCTTGTTCCTGTACCATCCAGTCCATCGTTGCAGCACCATCATGTACTTCTCCGATCTTGTGGTTTCTACCTGTATAGTAGAGGATACGTTCTGTAGTAGTAGTTTTACCGGCATCAATATGGGCAATAATACCGATATTTCTCACCATGTCTAATCATTTCGCAGCGGCCATGAGCAATAACATATAATAATAATTAAAAAAATCTGACTTTCGTCGAGTTTCCGTCTACTATAATCATGTTGCTTAGTGTTTCAATCTCAAAAAATTTATTCATCATATAATATGAATATATTGACTTTTATATATTTTTTATTATTATGATTTTGCGTTAGTCGAACATTAACACGATTTGTGAGATAGTCAGACGCAACTATCGATCAAATCACTAAACTTACTTCCACAGGAGGGGAGAATCAGCTATGAAACAAATAGCATACGATCGTCTCCTATCGAACAAAGGAGTTAAACTTGCTCGTGATGACATCAATTCATCATGAGACAAAAAACCAAAATCAAACCGAGGAGCAGAACCCTCGTAAAAATAACGAAACTAAATAACTTAAAACCCAGAGATGGGTAAGCGTATGAATAAAATAATAAGTGCGACAATATTGGCTGTAGTCGCAGTAATCTGTCACTTGTCAGGGTTGCCAATACCCATGACAATCGCTATCACTGCAACCGTCGGAGTTGCGGTATTAGAAATCTTTCACTTTCCGACAGTCATAGCGGCTGGTAGTGGCGTAGTAGGACTTGCCATTTACTATTTGAATCATGATTTTGGACATTTTAGTCATACACTTAGTCATGAAATAATAGGAATGGTGGCACTTTACCTACTCCTCATCGGAGGGACTTTGATGGCTAACTATTTGATTCCAAAAACTAATTTGGTTCCAGTAATTAGCAGGGCTTTACCAAGTGAGAAATTTTTGCCCATTGCTATCTACTTTGTTGGATTAGCTGTCTCATGTTTAAATCCTGTGATAGGAGTATTGTTTATGATTACGCTCATTCGATATGAGTATAGTCGAGTTGATCCACTAACGATTCTTGGTGCTGTGGTAACTGCAAATGCAGGAGCCGCGATGTCACCGATGTCGGATGTGGGCGCGGTTTTGGTAGCAAATGGTATTTCGATGCCATCAACATGGTCTTTTGTATTGCCATTTGTTGCTCTGTGTGGAGTAGTTGTATCAGTTTTTGGTAGAAATACCATGACTGATGCTTCAAGTAAATTCCATCAAAAGTTAAACCTTGGTAACACAGGTGTTTTTGTGGGGATTATGTTTGCTACTATCGTAGGGCAACAAGTAACAGGTTTTGTTTGGCCTGGTATGTTGCTTGCTGTGGTATATTGCTTATATATGTACTACAAAGTGGAAGATTTTGGCGAAAAACTTAAATCAGCAATGATTGGTTTTTCATTTCTTCCATTGTTAGTATTGATATGGGCAACAGTACGAGAGTTTGTACCATTACTTTTTGGAGAGTTTACAGCTCCCAAAATTTATGCACTCTCTCCAGCGAGTACTGGTTTTGATAATGTTGCACTATGTGTTAGCGTTATCAAAGAAAATTTACCTTGGTACTTTGCAGTACTAGGGTTGTGTATAGGTGGTTCTTTTTTGCCTTTTAGTAGTGCTGCTTCTGCAGCTGCGAACGAAGGAGAGAAGCTCACGGTGTGGGCTTGGTTTAAGGCTGGATTATTATTTAACTTGCTCTACACAGTGATGTGGTGGGCTTATTGGTTACTACAATGAAAAAATTCTTTCAGAGGATCGGGCAACGTATCGCTGCCTACCTCAACGACCACCGAAATTTTTCCTACAAATTTGGCTTTCATTTGAGAAAGTCGAACTATGTGGAGCAAAAAATTAATAATTAAAACCAAACTTCTCCTCAGAAGTAAAACAGAGAAAAAAATAAAAATACTCTCGAGCCAATTGACTCCGGTGTACCGGGAAATGGACGAGATATATTTTGGAGCGTAGACTTTTTGGTCTGCGCTTTTCTTTTTACTTGAAAACCACCCTACAATCACTAATCTGAGTTCTTGTGTTTATGTTTGTGATCTAATTTGATGAGATATTGATTATTATTACTAACTATAATATATGGTACTTGCTCTTGGGCGAGTGCTTTTTCTGTTGGTCCGATCAACTTTACACGATGAGATGTACAAGATCCTTACTATCAGATGGAGTCTCATAATCTCAATACGATGAACTCCTACTTTGTTCCCTCTAATCCTACGCCACTAGGCAAAGACGGATGAGTGGATCTGGCTGACTATGTGCATGTGGCTCAAGATACTCAAGACCCTAGCTATATCCTGACCAACTCAGACGCTCGTAGCAACGCTCCATCAGTACTCCACTATGTGTCTAGTTACAATGGTGTACGACTCCAGATGATATTAGTCTTGATTGTATGATTAGTACTCATGTATAAGTCAGAATCTCGCTTTTCTCAAACAGTGATATTATGATTTGAGGGAATTTATGAGTTCTTTGATGATATTATGGGCGATGTTCCACTATGGATCAAAAAATTTCTGATGTGATTATTTTTCACCATATTATTTGCTAATATTTTATGATTGTTTGGTGATGTGATTAGGTTCGCATTTCCATGGTGGCTGAGAAACGTCACTGCATGATCATGAGAATTAGAGTTTAATATTGCTCTTGCGATTGTTGCTACGATTGTGACGCTCTATGTCCAGTCTGGTACAGTATGATGACCGCTCAAGTTGCTTCATGAGTATTTCCCAGTGACTGGTAAATGACTGATGCCCGATAATAAGATATGAGATATTGTGATCTCATTGTTTACGGGGATGCTTGATATTGTCGGTATGATTGCTAAGATCATCTCCTTGTCTCTGAGATTATTTGGGAATATGTCTTCAGGTTCTATTTTGCTCAATGTAGCGTTCCTGTGATTAGGTGCTGCTACGGTTTGATTTGCTGCTACCAACTTACCAATATGAATTCCTTTAATTATTTATCTACAGGGCGTGTTATCGGTGTTGATACAAGCATTTGTATTTACTTTGATTGTCGCGATTGGTATTAAGATGGTCGCAGAATAAACAATCTTATTCTTTATATTATTTATATTTACTATTCATTATGGAAACAACAACTCAAGTACTCGAAACTGCTTCAACGATTGATTGGACAGTATTGTGAGCGGTAATCGCAGTCGTAGCTACTGGTATCTCAGCTACTATTAGTGAAGCACTTGTTGCTAAGGACTCTCTGGATGCACTTGGCAAAAATCCAAATATAGCTGCTCCACTCAAATGACTTACAATTCTTGGTATTGCGTTGGTAGAGTCTGCTGCGATCTACGGATTGGTAGTTGCACTACTTATCTTATTTACGGGGGGAATATCTGCGATGCAGGCTATTAGCGCTGGATCTATTATTGGTGGTGTAGGTATCTTTACTTGTCTATGTGAAGCATGGATTGTAAGACAAGCTATTGCAACACTTCTTAGAAATCCTGAGACTGAATCAGAAGTTAAATCTAACATGATCCTATACGTAGCTCTTGTAGAGTCTGCTGCGATCTATGGATTGGTTACATCATTACTTATTATCTTTGCATAGCCTCACCCTAACCCTCTCCTTCAGAGAGGGGATTATTATTATTTTTTAAAGAGATGAATATCAAATTAGATGTACTATTGGTACAGATTATCCATGTAGCTTTATTGATCTGGATGTTCAAGAAGATGATGTGAGATAGTCTGACTGCTGCGATTGTTACTCGTAAGGAGCAGATTTCCAAGCTCAAAAATGCTGATGCAGAATATGCAAATCTTCTTGCAAAAGCAAAAATAGATAGCGATTCAACGATTGCCGATGCTCTTGCTCGTAAGAAGGAGATCATCGAAGAAGCAAAGGAGATTGCAGAAGGCAAGGTACATGAGATTATTGCTCAAGCAAATCACGAAGCAGAGCAAATCAAGAAAGAGTCAGAACATGTCTATCTTGAGCTCCACGAAGAACTGACCAATAAGTTTGAAGATATGGTTAAGCAAACTGCTGCTGCAGGAATTAAGAAATTAATAGGGTCTAAGGCAGAGCTATATCAAGATTACATGAGTGAAATAATAACAAAATAACTCTTAAGAATGGATTTGCTAAATAAGATATTCTACCTTGACCATAATACTCTTATGTTATAGTATTAATATAGTATGTTTAAAACTCAACTTGCAGCGATGTGAGCTGGGTTTTTTCCTATAACAAAAAACGTATCTGGATCGAGTCTGAATACATTTAATTCTATCTATATAAAAGTGCTACTTTGATTTTATTAATCTCAAAATGATTAATTATTTTTTGAAATAATCACTTTGGCTGCATAGTATCTGGAGCTAGGATGCGAATACATACTCTGTCAAATACATCGTCACCTTTTCATTTCTTATCGCCTATTACTATTTGTAGTTGACTATATTTATTACTGAATACCTTATTGATCTTACTGGTTAGGTGAGATACTAGTCAATCTGCATCAAATTCTGAAATATTATACGTACCTTCATCTTCGGGTATTGAAAATTTCTGATCAACACTATTTCTTCGTTTTCATGTATATTTGATGACGGCAGTAAGCTCTTCATGGTTTTTTTCTTTAATTATATTTACTAGAGGTTCTATGATATTTGTTAACTCATATTCTAGATTGGAAGTGTCGAGTACGTGTGTTTTTAGTTCACATTGTTCTGGTTCCATGGTATGTACAAAAAAGATAATAGCGAGGTGCGTCATAGTCTAGTGTGAGTTGATTTCAAGTGATTTTTTGACTTTTGAGATTATTGCAATTTGGTAGATTTTTCTGTTTGGGTTCTATTGAAATATCTCAGTGCGATATAGCATGCAAACAACATTACAAAGATTCATCCAGCAGCTCGATTGAGATAATTGGTAGTATCAAAGAAGATCTTGACTGACAGTCAGATAAGCCCAAGTTCGAGTATATTTTCTACTGAGGCATGATTGGTAGAGACAAATAATTTGAGTGTCTCGTATGTCTTGAGGACGATAATAGTATTGAGTGCTGTCTTGAGAGCGTAGTTGACTTCAATAGGTAGTTCAAGATTGAGTCAGATCATGTCGAGACCAGCAAATAGAATTGATATTACTCAGATAATGGCAACAATTGCTATTGAAAAAATTACAATCCAATCAAACACAATATCGAGGACTTTCCAGAGGCGATTATAGACGTCGTGATGTTCGAGCATTTTTGTGACAAATGATATAAAGTGAGATGTCTCTATTATATATAGATGATTTATATTATGCAAATGTCAATTATACAAGTTTGATTACTTATGGTAAAACAATACATTGATATGTATGTGAGAACTATGACTTATCCCTCATTTTATCCACGTGTGACATCGACAGATCTCACAGACGCTGATTGCTTCTACGATTGGGACAGTGCTTTTCCTCATATTTACGATGATCTATGTGATCAGTAAGTATAGAGATCAGCATAGCTTCTTCGGTAACACAGTAGATATGACCATCGAGTCAGTCATGAAGTACCTCAAAGATGTGTGAGGTGATCATGTATGATGGTGAGCGATTGTTTTCACGACGGGTATCTTCTTCTATGTATTGCGATCCAATGTGGTCGGACTACTGTGAGATATGGTAGTACTGGCTGTGCCTGCTTGGCATGCGTACTTCAGACCAGCATGATCAGATGTGATGTTCAACGCAGCACTGGCGATCTTGTGAGTCTGATGATCGATATTCTATGGTTTCTATACCAAGGGTCGACACCATATCGAGCACTATATCCCGTATCGTGGTATTGGTATCGTGCCTGCGGTCAATAGTATTGGTACTGGTATCGCGAGAGCGGGAGATATACTCATCTGACTGCTGATCGGTTTTATCGAGCTGATGGGGGAGTTGGGTAGAGTAACATCGTTGTCATTGAGATTATTTGGTAATGTGTTTGTGGGGATTATCCTCTTATGACTGATCACACAAGCAGCCAATACATTCTTCTTTGATACTCCATTCTTGTTGCCTCTTACTATCTTTGCATATGAATTGATCGTAGCTGGATTGCAAGCCTTCTTATTTAGTTTGCTTGTTACTGTCTACTTTAGGATCGCTAGTGATCATCACTAATAATACTATTCTTTTTATTCTTCTTATTTTTTTATAACACATGGTAAATTCATTCTTAACATTGGCAATTGGTGGTGGTATGGCCGCGCTTGGTATTGGTATTATTGGTTTTAAGTGGTTGGATGGTATTGCTCGTAATCCTGAAGCAGCTGACAAGATGTTTACTCCTGGTATTATCGCTGTAGCTTTGTGTGAGTTCGTCGCACTACTATGTTTCGTTATTGCATTCTTGGAAAAAAGTCCTGCAGCATAACATTGTAAAAAGATTGTAGAAAGTAGTGAAAAATTGTCAAAAATGGTAGAAAGTAGTGAAAAATTGTAAAGATTTGTTTGATAAATTTACGACTATGACAACAACTGTTAGCACAACAGCCATGGCTGTAAACCTCATTATTCAGGTAGGTCAGATTGGAATATTTTTTGGTATCTTTGTGTATGTGTATGGGTCGAAGATCGCTGATGCAGTACATGCCAGACAGGCTAAAGAACTCAAGCTTGCCAATGCAGATGCGGAGTATGATGCGATGATTGCTCAAGCTAAAAAGGAAAAGGGGGAAATCCTCGCGAGCGCATTGACCCATAAGCAGTCAATCTTGTCAGAAGCCGATGATCTTGCACAGCAGAAGATTCATGATCTCATCACTCAGGCAAATCATGAGGCTGACCAGATCAAGGCTGAAGCAGAGCATATCTCGTTGGAGCTACATACTGAGTTGGTCGAAAAATTTGAAGTAATGGTCAAGAAGACAGCACAGCTCTCACTACACAAGTTGATGTGAGACAAACAATCTACAGCGCATGACGAATATCTGGATACAATCATCAAGCAGGCGGTCTAAGGATACATGATACAATGGAAACTATGACAGCGATGTTGTGGTTTTTTTTGAATATAAAAAATTCGGCTTAATGGTAAAAAAGGTGTGGCTATTCTACTCTAGAGTTAATCAAATACAGTATTAGTTTTAATTTCCTATCTTCCCTTAGTCCTCTATGTAA
>JAYSSF010000012.1:0-9505 GCA_043720715.1 bacterium | reverse complement strand
CCTAACTGGAGATTCAAACTAGTGAAATAGACTGAAAATATGGTTGATATTTAGAATAGGGTGGGTACTATGGGTTAATCATCGTTTCCTTAAGTAATGGGTAATATGCACCACATGCTTCACATTCAAAATCAAGATACTCTGTAAGTATAACATTAGCGTCTTCAGCTCACTTAGACCAGTCATCATCATGCATAGTTAATATTGGCTTTTGAGGTATTTCTTTACTCGCTACGCTACTCGATTGAGTGCTATTATCGATTGAAGATGGCCTAAGATAGTTAGCGAGCATGATTCATCATACTAGTAATATAATAACTCATAATAGTAACTTATAATATTTTCATTGTTGCAATGAGGAAGGATTTTTTATGCCATATTGCTCTTGATTGAGCCTTTTTTACGTTGCGTGTTTGATTCCATATGAATACTATTGGGGAAATGATAAATTAGTGTAGGCTCTAAATTATAGAATTAATGTCTATCTTGTGTATCAAGTAATTTTTGAAATTCTATTATTTCACTTGACTGGGCGTTGATGACATCATTTGCAAATTTTACAATTTCTGGTTTTTGGCTTATCTCAAGTACTTGTTCTGCCATTTTGATTGCTCATTCGTGATGCTTGATCATGTCATCCATAAATTGATCCTCAAGATCATGTCATGAAACTTTATCAAGTGGTCTCATCATATTTTGGTATGTAGGCTTATAGCTACTTGATGGATATCGAGAAGTTAACCATCCCTGGAGCATAGTAATTTCACTACTTTGTCCGTCCACAATAGCTTGAGCTATTTTTTTGAGCGTTGAATTTTCTCATTTTGCTACGATAATTTTAGCAGTATCTACTGCTTCTTGGTGATGAGGTATCATCTCAGCAATGAATTGTTCTTCACTAGTGATAGTTGCATGATCCATTCCTGCCATAGTATCGTTTCACATTCAATCCATATTCATTGAATCATTAGGAGTTACTTGTTGTTGCGCTGTTGGAGTTTGTGTAGTGGTATTTTCTACTGCTTGTTTGTCAGAGCATCCAGCAAGGAAAAGTGTAGTCAGAATTACTGAACTAATAAGAAGTGTTTTCATAGGTATAAAAATAATAATAAAAGGATAATATATCAGATAAGCTGATAGCTAGAATGTTAATTCGTTTTTACTAGAGTTTTGTTTAGTAGGAGCTTTATTGAAGTGGTAGAATACTCATGGTCTAATAAACAACTCAATTGCAGTAGACACAACCAATCATCGGAATGTTACAATCGCAATTGGTCATAAGATCTCATTACCAGTATCCTTGGCCGCAAATACCAATGGCAGCAATCATAGTATTGCAGATAGCGCTGTCATTGATACAGGCACCACTCTCTCGAGTGATCATTGGATGATAGTTTGCTGATTCCAAGGTAGTCAATCTACTAAATATAGATGCTTATAGTGGTCAATCAACATGATACCATTACGTCCCACAATGCCCATTAGTGCTATAAATCATACAAGATGCGCAGTAGAAAGTACTCATCATGATAGCCATACTCAAATCATTCATCATAACCATCATGTCAGAATATCCAGTAAGAGCTGTGCAACAATTCTTCCAGAACGGAAATGAAGATATAATACGCCACATATTCCTAATAACACAAAGACAGTCACAATAGATAATAATAGAGATGATTCTTGTTGTGCTTGATATAATCATTCGTAGGAAATACGATACGAGTTCTCGAGTTTTAGGTCTTTCAGTTTGACTTTGATATCTTCTACTACATCCACGATTCCTCTATCTTGAGTAAATCATTGGATTACTATTCTTCTTTGTCCATTTTCATGGTTGATCATATTTCTTGCTTTTGATTCCTTGATTGTCACCAGACTTCATAGGGTAATTTGTTGTTTATTTGGGCTTA
Organism: bacterium; assembly: GCA_043720715.1. Classification (GTDB taxonomy): domain Bacteria; phylum Patescibacteriota; class Gracilibacteria; order Absconditabacterales; family Absconditicoccaceae; genus JAYSSF01. The sequence continues at coordinate 7,592 of JAYSSF010000012.1, read as the reverse complement.
ATACTGGTAGTCATGATAGCTTTTGTACTGAATCTTTGAGAGATGTATCATAGGTCATGATAACTGGATATCTTAGTTGCCCATCAATAACTTGTGATACTTCTTTTCATCAGATCGCAGTTTCAATAATCTCTTTGACTTCATTATTATTGATTCCGTACAGTGACTGGTTTACAAGATTTGGGATTGTAGTAATAGAGGGTACTTTTGTCTGAGGCTCAAGACTAGCATTGATAACTCCGTTTACTCATTCTATAACTGCTAGTATTTCCTTACCATATTCTTCGAGTTTGTCTACATCTGGTCCATATACTTTGATAACGAGAGGTGCTCTGATTCATGATACCAATTCTTCCACGCGATGGGTGATAGGCTGACCGACAGAGATTACAGCGTATTGCTTGTATTCTTTGATCACCGCATTGATTTCATCAAAAATTCTGTCTTTATCTTTATTACTAATGTCGATTCATAGTTCAGCTTCAATTTCTGCATTATTTGATCATTGTGCATGTGGATCAGCATCTGCTCTACCAAGAATAGTTGCTGTCGATAATATTCACGAAATCTTGGAAAGATCTTGTGTAAATTTTTCTGTTATTCCTAGAGTGTATTCTAGTGAACTTCATGGTTTTGTAGTGATACCTACCGTGAAGCTTGTTTCGTTGAATGAGGGTAGTCATTCTTTTTCAACACTAAGATACATAAAGACTGTAAGAGGGAGACACAAAAGTGCTCATAAAAGTGCTTTTTTAGGATTTGCAAGACTTCGTTGGATGGGATGAATAGCAAACTTTTTGAGTTTTTTTGTAAGCCATGTATCTTCCTCTTTTTCGATAATAGTATGTATTCTTTTGTTTTCATCCTCACTATTTTCATCTGAGTCTTTGCTTTCATATAGTTCAGGATATTTTTTTTCATACTTTTTACGAATCCGCCCAGGTAATATATAAGAACAGATAGCTGGCACAAAGGTTAGTGCCACCAAAAGTGACATAATAGAAGAGACAAGATACGCTATGCCGATAGGGGCCAATAATCTTCCATCTAGTCCTGGTAATAAGAGGAAGGGTACAAAAACGATCATTTGTAAGATCGTAGCAAATACTACACTTCATCTTACTTCTCTTGAAGCATTAAATATTACTTTTCGCCAGTCTTTTTGTTTGGAGATAGGGCGTAGATAATTTTCTTTTAGTCTCCTATAGACATTTTCCATATCGACGATAGAATCATCTACCAGCTCTCCAATTGCAATCGTAAGTCATCATAAAATCATAATATCAATTCAGATTCAAAATATCTTGAACACAATTGCTGTAAGCAGAAAGGTAATAGGTAGTGATAATAGTACAATGATAGTTGTTCTACTATTCATAAGAAACATAGCGATAACAATTCCAACGATAATCATCGCCTCGATGAGCGACTTTTGCACATTGTATAGTCATTTTTTGATAAAGTTTCATTGCCTGAAGAGTTCCTTGTGAAGAGTTACTCCCTTGGGGAGATTTTTTTCAATTGTTCATAGTTGTGATTCAATTTCCTGCGTGAGAGCCATAGTATTGGCTGACGGAATCTTGGAAATACGAACGATTACTCATGGTTTACTATTGATCAATGCATCTCATCTTCTTTGTGCGTTCGATCATTGACTTACTATCGCTATATCATTGATGATAGTTTTTTGTCCGACTTCATTTTGTGATACTTGAAGTGATCCTATGTTTTTATTAGTACCAGGAATTGGTGTAATGGAAACGGGATATTCTGTTGTTTCTTGTAATACTATTCATCCTCAGGCAGGGAAGGTGCTATTTTCCAATGCACTTACAATATCCTCATTGCTGATTCAGCGAGCTACTGCTTTATTTGGATCAATTTCAATAGTAAACTGCTTAGGACTTCATCACATAATAAGCAAATTTGATATTCACTGAACATTAGTGAGTGTTTGCCTGATAGTTGATTCTGCAATTCATCTCAGGGCTGATTGGTCAATACTAGGATCATCCGAGCTCAATCAAATTCGTAGTATCTCACCTAGTAATGCAGTTTCTGGTGCTACACTCGTATGTACCCCATCTGGTAATGCAACTGATTGGATTCTTTCAAATACTTGTTGACGATTCAGATTTGTTTTTGATCACCAATCAAATTCTACATTTATCACAGAAAGTCATAGTGCAGAACTACTTCTCACTGTTTTTACTCAGGGGATTGTAGCAAATACTCTTTCAAGTGGCATTGTCACTACTTGTTCTACTTCTTGCGCTCATAATCACTCAGCTTCAGTAAAAATAGTAACACGTGGTCTATTGAGGTCTGGCAAGACATCAACTGAGAGTTGAGTTATAGACCGCATTCACGCAACAATAATAATCAAATATCATATGAGTATTGAAGACCTATAACGAAGAGCAGATTGTATAATAAAATTAAACATCAATAAGGTTAAAAAAATAAAAATAATCTGACTATTTTTTTATAACCTCTACACTCATTCCATCTTTTCGCCCTCATATAGATATATTTGCAACGATAGTATCTGATGACTTTAATCATTTATTGATATAGCTTTTATCTCATTCATTGTATCATATTTCAACGATCCATTTTTTGAGAGCATTGTTGGGTAATTTTTTATATACATAGTTTTCTCCTGATTCATCTGTTCAGATTGCTGTATGTGGTATTTCTACAGCAGTTTCTCAACTTAAACCTTGGGATGATATTCTCACATTAGTTCCTAGTGGATAGGGGTTTTTTCAGTTAGTGAAATCTCCTTCGACTGTGACTGTTTGGGTATTTTGATTTACTGATTGTGCTATTCTTTGTATCGATCATGCAATCGCTAGATCATCTCATCAGAGGTTGATTTGAAGTAATTTTCACACTTGTAATTTAGCAAACTCGGCGACAGGTACTTCAAATCTGACAAATGAATCACTAGTAGAATTGAGTCATACAATATCAAATAGTGGCGTGCTTGTATCAATACTTTGTCAAACAACTACATTTTTGCGAGAAATAGTTCCTGCAAAAGGAGCGGTAACTACGGTAGACTTTACAGTAGATTGAATTGCTCATATTGCATTTTGATTTGCTTGAAGCTCAGCTTGAGCTTTTACAATATCAGCTTGTGATTCAATGATCATCTTTTGTATATCAAATGCTCTCAGAGATTGATCTCAATTAAGCTCAGCAAGTAACTTTTTCTTTTCTGCGTCAAGTAGTTCGACCTCTTTGGCAAGAAACAGGATTTCCTGATCTAGTCAAGCAAGCTCGGCATTTGCTTGTATGATACTTCCAGATGCTAGAGCATTAGATCATACTAGCTCCTTTTGTAACTCTTTATACTTTGAGAGTATTGTGGTGAGTCAAATATCTTTATCTGTATATGCATCTATAAGAGCATCGATATCTTTGTTTAGTTGTGCTGCTTTGTAATTATCGTATGTTACTGATAGTCATAATAAATCTATTCACTGCTTGAGAGTTTTTTCAGTTACTGTAGCTAAAGCAAATCTTTCTTGTGTGGATAATTTTTCTCGATTTGAATACTGGTATAGAATCTCACTCATTAAACCTAGGTATATGTATCTTTTTTGAGTATCTCTTGCTCACCAGTAGATATTGAGATTAAATTCTTTTTCAAATCATTTGTATTGGATTTCACTCTTTGCAAAAACTCTACCCATTGTCGCAATCGCATTTTGAATTGATCACTGTAATTCTTTTTCAGCTGTTTGCTGCTTTTCTTCATTTAATCAAACGGTAGATTGACTTGACACTTTACTTACTTCAACGACTTGTTTCTTTGCATTAATTTGGGCTTTTAGGCTATTGATTTTTATTTGTAATTGTTGTTTTTGTGTATCTATTCATATCTCTATCGCTTTTAGCTTTTGATCATATACGTTTTGTATAGCATTGCCTGATCATCATAGTTGTAGTTCTAAGTATTCTGCTACATTACGAGAAGCATTTAGTTGTCAATGTGAGACTGCGATATCAGCTCTTTTTTCGGCAAGTAGTGCGATAATTTCTGGTGAGTTACTTGCTGTTGAAATACTAGCAACGGTTTGTCATTTTTTGACTGTATCTCACAGATTAACATGAAGCTTAGTTACAATACCTTCACGAGATGAAAATATACTACCATATTCGTCAGACATAATAATTCATGGATATGATTGATTGACGATGTTTTCGGTTTTTATTTCTTTTGGACTAATAAATATTTCTCATGAGAGAGCGGCTACAGTATTGCCTAGTTGTTCAGCTTCTTTATCGCCATGTCATCCATGTGCGAATGTGTTTGTAATCCGCATAGTTCACATGACAAATCCAGTAAGAAACACAAATGCTGTTTGAAGTTTGGGTGTTATTGTATAAGAGAAGATACGAAAGGTCGGGAGTTTTAATAATTGTACTCCGATATATTGGAGTCAGTCGTCGATACGATCAAAGGTCGCGTTAAGAATATAAGAATTTTTCATATATGAAAAAATTATAATATAAAAATAGATAGATGGCTTCTATTTACTTTTATATTATTCTGACTACTGGTCAAACACGAGGCATCAATTCCTCTATAGGAATTGGTGGTCAGGTAGAAATAGTATAGTGTGAAAGATATTCTTTTGGTCTACTACAATAAATTATAGTATTAACGAGGAGAATTTTCTCTCAGAGCAATTTTTCAATCTCTCAAAAGAGTCTATTTGATTGGTAAGAAGTAAGTTTTGATGTTTCTACACTATTACATGATGTTTTACATTCAGCGTCTTTACACGGTTCTATAGCTTTACTGACATGTTCATGCGTTTCTCAAGATTCATGTACGTGCCCTTGAGTAATAGCTATGACTTCATGGTGTTGACCCATAATCAGTAAATGCGAAAAAACTGATTGATTATATCAATAAATTCAGATAAGAAATAATACGATGATTTGTTTCAAAAATTTCATACGATGAAAATATAACTTTTATGAAGGATATTGCAAGTTTTTTATTTTTACATCATCATTCGTAGCATCCATAGTGCCATGAGACACATTCCTCATTGCTCGATTAGACTGGGTCGTCATAGGGGAGTAGTTACCCTACTTCACATACAGGCGCATTTGATTGCTGATTGCTTCTTCATCAATGCTGTGATGATTCAGATACTAGTGATGGCTGTGATAATAGTTGCTACAAGATTGGTAGCCAATCGATATTGCATAGAGGTGTCCCACAGATATATTACTCATAATCAGATCTCAATCAATGGAAAAACGTATCCATATCATGACACGAGTCTCGCAAGCGGATCATACTGACGAAACATCGATACAAATCAAGTCAAATCTACGAGCTTAATTAGTCAAAATATGAGAAATCGGACTCACATCAAAACCTGCATATCCATCATACTTCATCGATTATAATCATAGTAGACATGACTGATGAGATAAGTGATGAGTAAAATAATACTGATTCAGATGATGAGAGGGGAGTATTGTTTCATAAGGGTGACAGTTATAGTGGGTAAATTATTTTTTTGCTACATCCCGAGTCCTAATCAGTTCTTTGACAAACTGATCTACTTCATTTGCATCTTGCGATGCGAGAAAATGAGTACCGCAGCACTTGAGATGATTTTCAAGGAGTTTATTATTGACTGATTTGAGTAGTCACATGGCAGCATTGACCTGACTGGCAATATCGGCACAGTATTTATCTTCTTCGACCATGGTCATAACTTTGTTGATGGTACCTACGGCTTTTTTGAGTCAGAGGATGATTTCTTGTTGAGCTTTCTGATCTTTTGCAATCATAGTTTAGTTCATATGATAAATAAATTCCCTATAGTCGGTTTTTGGTTTGAAATGGAAACTATTTTTCGTAGTATTGAGATACACATTTGTTTGTCAGAAGATCATCGACCTCTAATTGATGATTTTTATTTTTTGCAACATCAGCATTCAGACTTTGTTTCGTTGGATGGGGCGCATCATTGGTTGCATTTGCAGTCAGTACAGGTACAAGTTTTGCTATCGCAACAATTACATCCATTGACGCATTTGCAATCGATACATGCACAATTAGTACATCAGCATTGAGTAGTAGTATTCATGATAGTGTGGGTTAGAAGAGTAAAATCTTTTTCTATTTAGATATACCTAACCATAGGGTATGGTTATATTATACAAAAAAAATGAAAATGCAAGGGCTTTTTTGTTTGCATTGATTTCTGAGTCATAAAGCCTATGATAACTTGTATGAAATTAATCAAATCTCTCTTCGTTTGAGCTATTGTTTTGTTGTGAGTAATATCGGGTGTACGTGCTTCTTCATGACCAATGATTACATGAACAGTGACGACCGGATCAACCACCACATGAGTTAAGCTTACTCGAGACAAATGATTTGTTGCGCCAAGTAAACCACAACGTATGATCTATGTCCCTGATGTAGTGATGAGATCGCTGGTACGTAACTCAACATCATATGTACAGCTTAAGCATCAGATTAGGCTATATCTCATCAAGCAACTGATGGAGCAGTGATATACTCGTTTTGTGACTCGTCCATATGCTAATACTTGGTCAGATGGAGCAATCACAAGTTCTCGTTATGGTACATACCAGCTCAATCAAGAGATCATAGCTACTGATGACTTGGATCTATACTTAGATAAACAACTGAGGAAAAGTTATATGAGGCTGCCGCAGACACTGGAAGAACGCAAACTTCTCCCATGGTCAGGATTAGTAATCAATGAGTCAGACTACAATCTTTTCAAGCCGATTTACTTGTTTGTGCAGACATGAGATCTTGAAGTACTAGGATATGAGATGGTGTCACATAGGGTTCGTATCAACAAGGATCCAGCATATAGAAGACACAATATTCTGACTGCGTTCAAGTTTCTGTGACATGTGATGGTGTTGAACTCTGGGGATAGTGTAGGCATATTGCGTGATATTGGTTATGATCCCATCGCTCAGCGTAACTATATGGAGGGTAAAGCCATCGTCGATGATGAAGAAATACCCAATTATGGATGAGGCATCTGTGGCTCGAGTACAGCCGTGTATCAAGGTACAGTAACCAACAAGGCACTTGCTATCAAATCCAGAAACCACAGTAGACGATATACGAACCTCTACAAAGCTACCATCAATGGTGAGCGGATTACAATACCAGGGATCGACAGTACGGTGTACTCATCCAATTCTGATCTGATGATTCGTAATACTCGTGCATATCCTGTGATCATCGTGGCCAACTATGATGGTAGCTATGGAGGAGAGGAGCAGGTATTTACTTTTGCCAAAGCACAAGATCGTGGGTGGATCACATATCTGGATCATAGTTCCTATAAGTCCAAAGACAAACAAAACAAAGCTATCACCGTCAACTGTTACCGCTGGAATATTAATGGAGCGATCTCTAATAGATGCTACAAGAAAGTTCAGTAATAAAAGTAAAAATCCGGTATGGAGCCTGTCTCATAAATCCAAGCACTTGTTGCTTGGATTTTTCTGTGAAACAGAAAAATCAAAATACACTGTCACCTTAATTGCTGCAACGTCTAAAT
>JAYSSF010000011.1:0-9528 GCA_043720715.1 bacterium | reverse complement strand
CTATGAAATACTATATCTAGTATACATAACTTACTACTAAAATATAGAAGAAAATACCTAAATCCTTACGGATTTAGGTATTTTTGGGACAGGCTCTATTGCGCCAAGGTTTTTTTAATTACAATAGTTCATCCTTCTCTTTCTTTTTCTTTTTTGGACCACCACGAGCGTGCATCTTCTCTACTTCATCTTCAATACCCAACAAGCGCTGTAGTCAGATATGTTCCTGTAACTTAGAGATTACTTTTTGCTCGATCTGTCTGACTCTTTCGCGTGTTACCTCAAACTCTGCTCATACCTGCTCGAGTGTATATTTGGGTGAGTCGATACCATATCTCATACGGATGATCTTACTCTCACGATCATCAAACATCTCCAATATCTTATCGAGGTTTTCACGGATGATGTCTTTTTGAGACTGCTGATCTGGGCGGAGGTTATTGTTATCTGCAATCAGATCTCAGAGTGTATTCTTACCATCTTCACCTACATCCATATCCAGCGACACATTACCGAAGATCACTTCTTCCAGCTTCTTTACCTTCTTGATGGGGAAGTTGAGCTTGGCTGCGATCTCCTTACTACTTGGTTCGCGTGAGAATTTTTGAAATAACTCTTGATATGCCTTATTATAACTATTCATCTCGTCAATGAGGTGGACAGGGATTCTCACGTTCTTACCAAGATCTGCGATAGCTTTGGTGATTGATTGTTTGATCCATCGGTGAGCATAGGTGGAAAATTTAAAATCTTTACTTGGGTCAAACTTCTCAATTGCCTTGATGAGACCAATATTTCCTTCTTGGATGAGATCAAGAAATGAGAGACGGCTACTCATGTATTTCTTTGCGACTGAGATTACAAGCCTTAGGTTTGCTTCGATCAGCTTCTTCTTGGCAGTTTCATCTCCTCTTTTAACTCTGTTGGTGAGGTCTTTTTCTTCTTCAGGAGTTAGGAGGTTTATCTTACTCAGCTCGTTGAAGTACAACTTGATGGTGTCAGAATACGCTTTATCATTGATCGTATAACTGGTGTCGTGAAGTTGCACCTTGCCAAGTCTAATTTTGCTCTCTTCTTGCATCTGCTGACGCTCAAGTTCGAGGATTTCTTCAAGAGTCTGGATGCGGATACCTAGCTTTTCACATAATTCGTAAAATCTATCAATCGCGCGCTCCTTTTTGTCCAAATCATCAATCTCAAAGATCACTGCATCTTCTGACACAAGTCAGTGTTGCATTCACTTTTGAAGGAGTCATTGAAGTCATTTTGGAAGTTCATTGATTTCGTCTTGCAGTTTCTCCCGTAGACTTTGCTTGATGACACTAGTTTGTCATACTGCGGCATCATCAGTAGTATTCGCAGATGTATTACTAAATGATGATCATGTTTTCTTTACAGCTGGTTTTCTTGGTATTGCCATAGATTAAAGATTAGAAGAATTAGAAAGATTATCTCACATCATGTATTTTGCCAGCTTCATCAAGCTTCTCGATAGCAGCAATGACATCATCACGATCACAGATCCAGTCTGTCACATCAGCAAAGATACGATTGGTTACAAGCTTTGAGTTTTGCACGTATCAGATATGATCTTCGCCAGTTGCAATCACATAGTTGAGAGTTCATTCACTATCAGAGATCACTTCGATCGTATAGCCGTTGAGTTCATATTCACCAGGATAGTCTATAAGCTTCATACCTTGTGACTGATAGTGCATATCCGGTCAGATCTTTTTAGCTAGCTTGAGGAGCTCCGTGTCTTGTGCCACATCAGACGTAATGACAAAAAGTTCATTGATGATAATATCTGATCAGTTGAGCGTATATTTCATGATAGTATGATTTTAAATAATTATTAAAGTTATATATTTTTCTCTGGATTGCCGCGTCATTTCGTTACACTACATTCCTCGCAATGACGAAGATGAACTATGAGAAGAAATTAGGGTTGATGAATCTCAGGATTACTCACAATGATCATAGTAGGGCAAATGCAACAGCAACTCAGATGATTTTATCTTTGCCTCATTTGACGTCTCATCACGCAATCTGCACACCTCACCATACTATCATCCCAAATCCGCCGATCATCACAAAGGTCATCAAGATCTTGGTCAGAGCTCTGAGCACATTGACAGGAGCAGATCATGCAGTGCTCATCACAAGACACCTTTTATTGGTAGGATCTCCGATAAATGGAACCTCAGTATTAAGGTAGATTCACTTGAGATCATACTTACATTGACAGTATTTTTCTCAATAAGTTTTATCACATTTATCTCTTTTTTCTTTCTCGGTCTTATTTGTCTGCATCTCTTTTCGAGCTTGGCAGAGCTTTGGATCAGGATTAGAAACGGTACATGGATCTTTAGGTGTTATTTTTTCTATAGGAGTAATACATCTTCATTGACCATTATCAATAGCGGGAGCTACGCACTCTATTGCGTATGATTCATTTGTTGATCATAAATATCCTAAAACAACCAGCACAAAAACAGCTAGTTTCGCTATGATTCACGTACGACGAGATTGAGCTATCATCATAATGATTACGGATGACGTGATAATACGCTTCACTATAGGAAAAGAGCAGTAGAATGCAAGACAATCTCACTTTTTGAGTAACAAAAAATCACAATTGATTGCGACTATTATATTTATTAACTTACCCGGAGGGGGACTCGAACCCCCATGTCTCGCGACACTCGATTTTGAGTCGAGCATGTCTACCATTCCATCATCCGGGCATTATTTATTATCTTGAATCATTGTCAACTCAAGTAACAGTATGATAGCGATCTAAGCTCAAAATTCAATTGATTTTTCATTCGAAGTTGCCCATACTATAAATCAGTCAGATTATTCTGATCTTTATTATCTTTGTATTAATTACAATGAGCTTAGATCTCAACAAGGTACAACTGATTGGTCGTAGCACTGCTACCGTGAGCGTCAAGGTCATCGAGCCGAGTGCAATATCTGTGGTTAATTTTACCATTGTGACGAATCGCAAGTACAAAAACGCACAATGAGTCATCATGGCCGATAGTGAGTACCACAAATGTACTGCCTACGGTAACAGTGCCGATATCCTCGGTAAGTATCTTACCAAAGGTAAAAAAGTCTATGTCGAAGGTAGACTCAAAACCAGAAAATGGACCGATGGTGCTGGAGTTGAGAGGTCTGGTACGGAGATCATCGTAGATAATTTTATCTTCTTGGATAGTAAGTGATCTGACGAAGATGGAGTTGACCATGTTGATGATGTTCACGCACCGGAGCATGATGAAGCTGATATTGGAGCATAAATTTGGTAAAATAATTGCTTGATATATGATATAGCTTGCATATACATGGGTAAGCTTTTTGTCTCGCATGATAAAATATTTTCAATCTCATTTTCCTAGATTCTCTAACTCCTCCCTAATACATGAGCAACCAACCAACACAACGATCATCAACTATTCAATATTTTCTTGTGGAACTATTTGATATTGTTTCATTTTTTATCTTCATCGTAGGGCTGCTCCTGTGTATTAGATTCTTTTTGTTCAATCCATTTACTGTTGTAGGGCAGAGTATGGAGCCAACGTTTCATGAAAATGATTTTATCATCATTGATAAGATCACACCACAACACGACAGCATTGTAAACATGGGGGATAGAGTATTGCCCTCATCATGGTCAGCCGCAGTTGATCGTTCATTACCAGGTATTAAGCGTGGTGATATTCTTGTATTTGTGCCTCCAGGTAAGGATGTACCATTTATCAAGAGAGTAATCTGACTCCCCTGAGAGGTGGTCAAGGTTGCGGACGGTAAGGTCTCCATCTGTGATGGTAGTGGCGATGAATGCAAACTCCTCAACGAATATTATCTCCCATGAGAGACAACAACGACAGCATCGTGTAACAAGGATACATTTGAGGTTTCTGGATGATTCTTCGTCATGGGGGATAATAGATGACACACAACTGATAGTCTATGTTGTTTCGGTTTGATCTGTACTCCTGAGTCCAACTATGTCGTCCCGGACAACTACATCATTGGTAGAGTACTATATAGAGTATTCCCAGAGAGTAAGAGGTTTTAATTCTTTGTCAGATAAGTCGAATAAGACCAGAGAGCAACAGCGAATATCCGCGATGGTGTAAATCAGAGATATATGAAAACATAATGTAGTCCCGGTCAAAAACCGGGATTTTGTATTTTAGAAATAAAAAACCACGAAATAATCCGTGGGGTGAAATGATATATGCAAATAATTAATCTTTTTTACACTTCATATGATGGGCTACACATAAGCCTAAAATGAAAATAAATGCAACACATGCAAGCATCGGAATGGTGACTCAGAAATACTGCCAATCAATAATTGCACAAGATTTGCTGCCAGGGATACAGAATCATGATTCGCTCACTACTCATGCTTGGAGGATGATCTGATATCCTGTCAGGAGGAGTCATCCGACACTCAATGGTGTGATATACTTGATACTACCGAGATCATCAGTAATCAGTCAGATGAGACTAATAATTACCATGGGATATAATGCTATCCTTGCATATCGACATAGACTACACGGCTGTAGTGCATTGGCAAGATTAAATAAATCTCCGCTCATCACATTAGCAATCGGATCACCATAATATCAGAAATACAATGAGATCAGAGAGCCCGCAAGTGAAATGATAAAGATGAGAGTGAGGGTAGTCTTGAGGGACATATGAGAAAAGGACAGGTATAAAGGAGAACAACAGTGAATCTCCAAGAGGAGACAAGTAGGGACGATCTACTAGGTCGTCCTCATTCTATTTTTTTGTTAGTGTGATAATAATAATTTCACTTTGAGTTCCAACTCTTTGTGGAGGTCATCGAGTGCCTACACCGCTCGTCGTAATAACTCGACTCTGACCAATCTGATTGAGTCCGTATGAAAACGCCCCAAACACTCTACGAGCAAACCAATATCCAGGCCATACCTGTCACTGATGTACGTGTCATGCTGCCTGTAGGTCAATACCAAACTGATCCACGATTTCCACATGACTTGGGATATGCTTGATAAGGATAGAGGGCTGACTACGATCTCGTGTGAGCTTGTCCATGATAGAGATAAATCCAGTCGTGCTATGTGTAGAACTATAATCCACTCCGATGATTTGTATTCCATCTACTGTTAGTACTTGATTATTGAGGACATGGATTCAGGCTTGCATGAGATTCTCAAGATAGCGGTTGAGATTATTATACTCTTCATGATTACCAGGTGCAAAGTAAATGCCATAGGGAGTCCTAATATCAGCTAAAGCTAAAGCTAAAGCATTGTCATTTCATTTAACTCCATCATAAAAATCTCCTGCGACCAACAACAACTCCACTCACTGTCACTCGATCTGTGGACGAATACGATGCAGAAGTCAGATATTTCTCACTGCTCATACATGTGTATCTGCAATCATTGCGATTTTTTTGCCTTCCCATGATGTTGGGAGGTTCTCCATCGGTACGGTATAATTGACGATTTTGGTTTGATTAGAGTTTCGTACTCCGTATGCGCTTACTCATAGTGCTATCACGAGTAAGATCTTACCGATCTCAGCGACAGGGATGACTCATCAGCTGAGATTATTGACCCATGTGAGGATATAGATCACCACACCAGCACAGAACAACCGATATACTGTACCCAGTCGTACTGCACTAATAGTATATACCGCTGAGACGATAGGATGGTAGACATATTTTACAATCATAGACATGACAATAAAGCTGACTGATAATCATGCTAAGATCCATGCTAGAGTCTGCTCTTGTCATAAGCTAAGCATAAACGATGATTTGATCGCATAGTAGGTACCGATATGCCCGAGTCATACAAGACTTATAATGATGATGAGGAAGATTCAGAGTTGAATATATTTCATGAAGGAGATAGCGGATGATGAAACCAGAAGATGTCGGATGATTTTTTGTAGGGACGCGAGCACGGCGCGTCCGTTAACGTTTATATGTATATTGCAGATTTTGCCTCAATTTACAATCTCGATTAGTTGACATATATTAAAAATATAAAATGACTTGCAAACACACAGACAATCACTATAGGCATGGTACAAAAAATAAAAATTCAAATTTAAAAAAGTCCCGAAAGGGCAAAAAGAATGAAAAAAATGATAATTCAGTATTCACAGGATAGTGATCCTGTGATTGATATGCATGCTTATGCATCATGGTACTATTCTCAGACAAAGATCTAAAATTGATGACGCTACAGTATATTTTCTTATCACCGATCCTCGGGCAAAAAAACTTGCCGATGGTTTTAATGCTTTAATATACTCTCCAATCCTCTTCTTATTTAAAGCAGTAGAGAGTCTCAAGGATATTGAAGATCAGAAAGATCTTGGCACAAAGAATTTGGTGATTATAACACCTTATTCACAAAGGCTAACTCAGGAAATCAGTCCTGACAAGAATACTTTTACTGGAATAGCTACCGCTATGGTTATTGGAGCAAGCGGATATGAGGAAACATTATATCCGTAGAAATAATTTTAAATTCTTCTAGAAAGTTAAAACTATCTTTTCACCTAAGCCCTGTTTTGCAGGGCTTTAAACTTGTTTGAAAATATGGTATACTGGATTGCTTCGTCGTACCTCCTCGCAATGATGGAAGGAAGAAGAGTTTGGATTCTTCGTTTTCACTCAGAATGACTACATTTCTGCTAACTCAAACCACTTCTCTTCCAGCTCATTAATTTTAGCAGTGAGTTCATTAATCTGAGTGCCAATACGAGTATAATCTACATAGTCCAGTCATACTTCATCGAGCTGGAGGAGGAGTTTATCTTTTTGCATGGTGAACTTGGCTATTTGTTTCATGTATTCGTTCATCGTGTAGTGATGTTTATTTCATGATGCTTTGACTACGGGTGTAACTGTTGTGGTTATCTCAGTAGTTTTTTTGGGTCATCAGAGTTTATATTTATTATGCCAGTCGGTATAGCTTCCCCAGAAATCTATGATCTGACCATCGCCCTCCATCACAAATAGATGATCTACGAGCTTATCCATAAAATATCTATCATGCGATATGATCACCAGGCACCCGCCATAACTCATCAAAAACTGCTCGAGGATATTGATCGTCATAATATCAAAATCGTTGGTCGGCTCATCGAGTATCAAGAAGTTGGGATTTTGTATCAAGACCATGAGAAGTGCGAGTCTACGCTTCTCTCCACCACTGAGTGACCCGAGCAGCGTACGCTGTTGCTTCTGTCAGAACATAAACTGTTCGAGAAGTGAAGAGGCTGACATCACCGTATTTCACCACCTGATCTGGTTACCCATCTCTTGGATGAGTCATAGTACTGTTTGAGCTTGGTTTCGGGCAGGGAGCTGCTGCTCATAGTGTCAGATGCTGATCGTGCTTCACCATACAATACTACCACTATCTGCGGGGATCTGCTCGAGTAATAACTTGATTAATGAGCTTTTACCCACACCATTGGGACCAATGATTCATACTCTCTCACCAGCATGAAATTCATGACTAAAGCGATCTACGATTGGCTTGGATTCAAATGATTTAGTCAAATTTTTGACTTTGAGTACCAGTCATCCGAGTCTCGAATGCTGAGACGATCATAAGTCTAGCGCGTTGTTGATATGAGCAACACGACCTTTTTGATCGGTCAGCGTATCAGATACTTCTTCAAATTGTCATGATCTATAGTTGGACTTGGTTTGTCTGCCCTGTGGAGCTCTACGCATCCACTCGAGCTCTTGTTTATAGAGTTGCTTCATCTTATGTAGAGTAGACTGCTCGATGGCTTCACGCTCCGCCTTGTTCTGGATGTAGTAGCTATAGTTACCGGTGTAGGTGCGGATTTGACCGTGTTCGAGTTCATAGATATGTGTACACACATGCTCGAGGAAGTATCTATCATGAGTAATCAGCAAGACAGTGATATTCCCAGTGGTAAGATATGACTCCAGCCACTCGATCATCTGGATATCCAAGTGGTTAGTCGGCTCATCGAGGATGAGGAAATCCGGCTGATCAATCAAGACCTGCGCGAGAGACAAACGCTTGACCTCTCATCATGATAGTAGTCAGACTGTTTGATCTTTCATGTTCCATAGCCCCAGCTCAGTAAGGATAAGTTGTGCTTGGATCTCATAATCCCAGATACCGAGTTCGTGCATCTGCAATACCTTCTCATCAGTGACGAGTGTATCTCGGATCGTCTTGCTGGGATCCAGATCATGTTCCTGTGTGAGGATGCGAGTACGGATATTATGATTGAGCTCTACGGTTCACTCAGGGTAGAGCATTGTGCCCATGATGACATTGAGTAGACTCGTCTTACCAGTACCATTGCGAGCGATGAGGGCTACTCTCTGTCATGGGATGATAGTCATGTCCAGATGATCAAACAAGACCTTGTCTCAGAAGTGTTGGGAGAGGTTACGGATAGTGAGGTAGGACATAGAAAAGAGAACGAATATAGGGGAAGAATAGATTAAGATAGGCTTAAGCAAAGGGATCGTCATTGCGAGGCACGAAGCAATCCAGTTAGTTAAGTTTATTATATTGATTTATAGATAAAATTCCATCTATGTACTACTAATCTATGTGTTACTTAGTTTGTTAATGTCTTATATTTTAATATATGTTGATTTTAAGGTTAACACTAGTACAATACTTTTTTATATAAATAATCATTTTTATTATGAAAAAACCATTATTAGTTCTATTGATTATTTTTATTACATTAGTATTTTGACATTGAGACGCAAATGCTCAGTTAATGTGTTGAGCCAAATGATCTAAGTTTCAAGATTGTGTTTATACATCTGGTATTAATATTGTAGAGCAGGTATCAATTCTACAGAATGGCATCATTCATAAATACAATGAATGAGCAACAGATCTTAAATTATATTATCAATATCAAGAACAAATTGATTGAGTAACAAATTTTCTTTTTACAAAGTCGATAATAGTATGGGCACCATATGAAGAAACGTATTATAAAAATATTTCAAAAATACGCACATCAATATCAAAGATAATTTGATTGTGGAATGCAAAAATGTATAGTACAGCACTTCTAAAGTCTAGATGATCTTCTGAATTAATTAAGCAAGATTATTATAATGAGATTCGAGATGAATCTTTATGTATTCCAAATGATTTTGATTGTGTTAGTCAGCAAAAGACTATTAGGAATGTCTTAATTACAATGGTTTGAGAAATAACAAAAACAAATAATAAACTAGGATCAGATCTTTTTAACTCTTTCTGTGATAAATTTACTAAATGATATGAACAATCTTTGAATAAATCAAAATCGTGTTCTAAAAAATGATCTTGTAATGATGAATCACGATGATATAATATCGCAAGTGAAAATATGTAGGCTCTTGCATAGAAGACTAGTATCCATATAGTCAACTATGCTTATAAAATACAGTAAATTATCTCTTTACGAGTTGAAAAAAATAATTCATTGCTT
>JAYSSF010000010.1:0-9640 GCA_043720715.1 bacterium | reverse complement strand
CCTAACTGGAGATTCAAACTAGTGAAATAGACTGAAAATATGGTTGATATTTAGAATAGGGTGGGTACTATGGGTTAATCATCGTTTCCTTAATCAATGATAAATCTCACTCATTTCAGAATAACGTCGCATCCTTGAGATTAATTTTTGTACTTTCAGATAATTTTTGAGAGTGAGTTGCTTTTTCATTCAATTGATCAATAATATTTCTCACAACCATTTCTCAATCTTTCAATTTAGGGTTTACAAATTCAGCATGTCGAATATTAAATAACATATCATACTGCTGTAGATATTTCTGCACAGAATCATCATTCAATCATACATCTCACTCAACACATAATTCAAGCATCATTTTACATGCCTTTAGATGACGATCTAAACTTCTTTCTGGAATCATGTTGAGCCTTGAAGCAAGATGTTCTATCGATCAGGAAATTAATTTCATATAGTCAAAAAAATTAATAATATTCTTTATTATTTATTGTCAATTATATTACAAGACTTTTATCACAAACCACAAAATTATACCACTCGCAATCAGCTTGATCACCGTACTAGCTGTCGATCATAGGAAGCTTCCCCACGCAGCACGTCGCGCATGACGAGAATCTTGGTGGATAATATACTCACCCACAAATGCACCCAATAATGGTCAGATAATCAGCCCTCGTGGTGGCACAAATAATCATACAATCAGTCAGATCACGGATCATCGAGTACCATATTTGGTCCCGCCTCAGCGTTTAGCTCACCAGATCGGTAAGAGATAATCACTCACCATCGCAATGATGATCAATATGATGGATATGATCCACATCTGACTACTAAATCCGCCTGGTGTCACAAACTCGATGATAAGCATCGCAATCAGTGATAAAATCACTCCTGGCAACACGGGTAATACAGACCCAATCAATCATAAGATTGCAAGGAGAAGTGCTATAATTTGTCGAGCGGTCATAATATAAATTACGAATTAAAATATACCAGCAGTAATAAGATCTGGTATTATCTCTTCTTGTGTGATTGGAATCATCGGATATAATTTATTAATATAGTCGTCTTTTGACAACCAAACACATGATTCAATTTCTGCATCCGGATTAATATCTCATTCTATCATAGCAACATAAATATGCTGAATAGTAATGCTTTCCGAATGATAAAACGAAGGTCACGAATATGTTTTAAAAAATATTGCTGATGTAAGTTTTACACCCAATTCCTCGTCTAATTCTCTCGATAGACACTCTTCATTTGTTTCTCACTCATCCATCTTACCTCATGGCGTCCACAACTCCTCATATCCATATCCTTTCAGCATGAGTAGTTTACCATCTTGAATAATAATAGCAGCAACTCTCGTTTTAGTTTTCATATGTAATAGTGAAAGTAATAAAATCTAACTCGCATAAAACTCAATATCTCTCACCATCTGATCGTGCAATACACCGAGCGTACCAATCACCATCACTGCATCAAATCAGATATCAGCAGCACGCGTCTGCATATACAGATCATAACCACCCACCATCACATATGACTTCGCACCACGAGCCTGCTCGATGAGCTTATTGCCACCACCAGTTACATTTTCCCCCATCAGGAGAGTTTGTTTGTCTCGTCACTGCTTCATGAGCGTATCAAAGGTAGATTTACACTGGTTACGGTTACTCTGGAGGATAAATAAGCGCTGACCCACCTCATATCTCAGATCACGAATATGTGATAGCTGTATCGTCGGTGGATGTGTGAGGAGCTTGGTCGTAAGATTATCAGTCCCCTGACCTGTCGTCTGCGTGAAGATCACATGACGCCCCGCAAACAGCTGCCTAAAATCAGCATAATCTACGTAGGTTGATGCTGGAGAGATGATGATATTATCTCACTGATAGCTATTGAGAACCTCGATCTGACACCCCTCGTGTAGTAATCCATCCAGACGAGTCAGAATACGGACGATGCGATCCTTATCAAGAGTTGAGAGTTGAGAGTTGAGAGTTGAGAAATATTGATCTTTTTGCTTATATAGTAGTGAGAAGTTCGTCATATGATCTCGTGGAATCCCTCAGAGGCACTCAATATTTCACTTATTATTCGTTGGTAAATTAGTGCGATACGCCATCAACTCAGAACCAAACACTCACCACACGATTTCCCGTCGGTTTTGTAGTTCCTCTCCCACTCGCGGGGACTCCCTGTTGGTCGCACTCAAATTACTCTGATGTTTGAGCTTATAAACGACTCACTCAATCATATTGATCATATGGTCGATGCGAATCCCTGATTGGTAGAACTTCTGAGCAGTCGACAACCACCACTGATGATCTCGGAACAAGATCGCATGATCAGGGTAGTTATTATCCTGCAATGCTGCATATACTCATGCGTGAGTCGACAAAATAATGTCAGCCTCTCCATCCTCACGATGCAGACGCACGCGCTGATATACTTTGAAGTCTCCTGGAGTATTGTGATCCAGTACCGATAGTCACTGCATATGATGTGAACAATATTTGAGCATTCGGCTGACTTCATCATAGTCTCGCTGACCTTGTGAGCCAAGTGACTGGAGTTGTACAGGATCGATATATTGATTTTCTCTCATATAGCCTAGTCCCGTGATACCGTGATCTCATAGGATCTTCTTCGCGAGATCGAGCTTGGCTCTATGTGCAAACGCAATAATCATCTTGCGAGACGGATGGACGAGTTTGAGCAATGAAGCAGCAAACCCAGCATGTTCCAGTCAGATCTTACTCGTACTCGCCAACGTCGTCCAGTCATAATACTCATGATCAACCATGGTCTTGGGTGATGCAAGAGGTGCTTTGAGAGTGGGTAGCTGCACTAAGAACTGTCATTCTGAGACTGAGTGAAGCGAGGTGGAAGAATCTAGGTTTCACTGATTCCTTCACTTCGTTCAGGATGACACATACTTCGACCACTGCCCATCAGGCAAAATACACTCCAATCATGGATACTCACCCATCATGTCACTTACACGCTCCATACAATGACGGAAGAGTGCATAAGTTGTATAGCAGTCACTGAGTGCATCATGTGCCTTAATCTCCAGTCACGCCAGATATCACTGATAACGAGGTTGGAGGAGAAGTTGCTGATGCAAAATCTCAAGCGAATAACTGCGCTGATAATGCAATAGTGTTCTCGCAGGATCCATGGTATCGATTGCCTCAACATACTCGATTTTATGATGTTTGCCTACCATCGCGAGATCAAACGAGATATTATGTCAGATAATCACTACATTATCACCAAAATACTGCTGAATCTGCTCCCAGATTTGGGACATGGGAGGAGCTGACATAATCTGCGTGGTGTCGATGCCCGTGATATATCAGATCAGAGGTTTGAGTTGGTCTTGGGTAAAATGCTCCGGCTTCACATAATGCGTATAGCGGTTAGTAATCACCCAGTTATGGTCAAATGTGATCAGTCATACCTGGATAATATCATCATCCTCGATGGATAATCAGGTCGTCTCGGTATCGATGATCAAGTATGTATATTTTGGATTAAGCATGTATAATCTTCTGTAGGGGCGGATCAATAATCCGCCCGAAAATAAATAACATATCGGTTCGATTACCAATCAAACCCTACGCAGGAATATATCCTTTGTACCTTTTTTATTACATAGTTCAAGTAAACAAAAAACCTCGATAACATTTCGTCATTGCGAGATCGCGCCCGTAGGAAGTCCTCTTGGGGGTAGGAGGTACGACGACACAGCAGTCCAGGAAATTATTTGTTCATTTGAGCAAGAAGCTGACTAAGATAGTCAAAATCAATCATATCCAATAATTCAACAATCTGATCAGGTGTGATTAGTTCTTGCTTACATACCAAACCAATTGCTATTCTTGATGACCAAAAATTATCAGTGATAATGAGTTTTCTTATATTCTTTTTATATGATTCAATAAATTCAGGAGTGACATTATAACGAGTATGAGCAGAAAACTTAAGCAATGAATATGAATCATCAAACGCAGCACTTGCTCACTGCGTATAATATGATCATAAACAATAACGCTTTTGATAGGTATCCCAAGTAGAAAAAATATCAGAAAGTATATCGGTTACAATCACATCGCTTATACTACGATAGGAAGTGATTCGTACATGATTTCTCAGTCACTCCAATAAGACTTCTTGATAATGATATACTGGTAGTTCAAGTGAATTAATTTTCCTAACATTATCAATGTTATGATCTATCACTTTGCTATTATCAGTATCTCGTGCAACCCAATATCATTTCTGATAGTATTGATCGTGATAAGCTACTATTTCACTGAGGGAATATTTTTTAGGTTGACTGGTATAAGATTTCCCATATGCTTGCTGTCTCACCTTGTCAATAAGTCTGAGAAAATAACCTCTCTCGCCAAATTCCTCCACAAAGATATCCATCTCATAATCTACTATTTTACGAGTAATTCTTGGATTACAAATAGTTTCAAGATGCTGCCTATATCAATCACTACCACGAAATGAAATTGAGGTATATTCTCAATGTAAGCTTCAGTCACTATCATAATAGCGAAGCATATATTCATCCAGATCAGCACTACGTGGATGTAATACCAAATGCTCACATAAATGAGCCATAAAGTTTGAGTTTTTATAATATGGGGTGTGGAGGTAGAGTTTCATTAGTGTAACTGTTTAGTGAGTTTAAATAATTTATCTTTCATCATTTAATATATATTTTCTATGATATTCCTAGATACTAGTCGGATGGTTTACATAAACTCATATTTTCTCAGCTTATCCAGTATCGACTCAAAATCACGATGATATATCTTATCATTTCTAATCTGTGAGATAACAACTTTTTTCGCAAAAAATAATGTCCTTGATACAAATCACTCATCGAGATATCATTTATATGATATTACTAGTCTCTCTAAAAGATTATCTCACTTGTGTGCAAAACGACAAAAATCAAGCTCTGGTACTCACATCCTACAATCAGCAAAATCAATAATTCACACTATTTTTTGACTTTCTTTATCATAAATGATATTATCTCATTGTAAATCACAATGAACTAAGCATATTACCGGAGATTCATATTCAATACATAACTGATCAATATATACATGTAACTTATCGATTGTTTCACTTGGCACTTTTCACTCAAGTCTTACACTCATATCATGTTTTGTACTACTTGCCCACTGTCTAAGTTCAACAATAGATTTACTCTTTGACTGCACAAAATCAAAATGATCTAACGGAATACTATGAAGCTGCTTGATAAAGCATACAAGATCTTGAATCAAATCATCCGAATAAATCACATCACAATCATTAAGAATTTGTCACTCAATACATGGATACACTACAAAATTATCATTCACAATCGTAAAATTTGGTATTGGCAACGAAATATATGGACGTATAGTATCTAGTATTCTTTTTTCAAAAGCAAGATCCTTCATTTTTGATCATTTAGGAAACCTATAAACTATATCATCATAGATGATCACATTATAATCTCACCCATGTGAAATGAGCTGATAATTATCACCAATAATTTTCTCAAGATATTGTTCGATGAGCTTAATATATTGCATTAGCAAATAGATATAAAATTAGATTTTATTTGCAGCTAAAGATACAACTATCCTATTTTCACAGTCTACTACTACAATTTATCTTATCGTCTTCATATTCTTCTCCACCTGATCCCAGTCGATCATATTCCACCATGCTCAGATATAGTCTGGGCGGCGATTTTGATGCTTGAGATAGTAAGCATGCTCCCACACATCGATACCTAAGATTGGAGTTTCGCCATACATGATTGGGTTGTCTTGGTTCGCATAGTTTTTGATCTCGAGTTTGCCTTCGGTATTCTTGATTAGCCATGTCCAGCCAGACCCAAACAGTGCTCCAGCACTAGCAGCAAACGCCTCCTTGAATCAGTCAGGAGAACAAAATGATTCTGATAACTTCTGAGTCATATATTCACCCATCTCGGTTCCCCCTGGCGTCATGAGTGCCCAGAACATACTGTGATTAAAATGCCCTCATCCATGGTTGCGTACTGCAGCTCTCGCCTCCTCTGGGATCGTCGACATACGAGATAGTAGTTCATCAATCTCATAGTCAAACGCAGGATACCCAGCTACCTGGATATTTTCTAGTGCAGCATTGAGCTTAGTGATATAAGTCTGGTGATGTTTGCCATGATGAATCTCCATCGTAAGAGCGTCAATATGAGGTTCCAGTGCTGCATAGTCGTAGTCAAGATCTGGTAGGATAAACATGAGTTTCAAAAAGAGGGATAAAGTAATATTACAACAATATACTGAATTGAATTTTAAATGCGGTTTTTCTTATTCTATGATCAATTCAGTACGTACCAAAGTGTCATACATTCTCTTGCTAGTCTCGCAATTATAGCTTCTTAGGTACCAAGATAAAATTCGCAATTAAAGTCCACTTTGGTATAGCAATTCAAACCACAAAATCTAGTCATTTTGCTCCCCTCCTGAGAAGGACCTCGGTGCTCGTATGAGTAGGAGGTCGGGGGAGGTTTAGAAAAAAACCCAACCGAAGTCAGGTTAATAGTTTCTTCAAGAAATTATGCGTCGTTCGATCTAAATCTGTAGACAAAGTACAGAATCGCAATAAGGATCAATCCACCGAAGAGGAGATCTTGTGCAGGACCTACTTGTGGAGCAGCCTTCACAGTAGCGATAGGGTCAGTCTTTGGTTCTGCAGTCTTAGATGGAGCTTCTACCTTGATTGTCATGATCTGATCTGGTCAAAGCGGAGTACTAAGATCATCTACTGGAGTAAACTTGATCATATAGGTACCTTGTGATGTAAGATTAACCTTGATTGTACCAGCACTACCAGCGACAGTTTGTACCTTAGTATAGTCCATATCAGTATCAGCATTCTTGACAGAAATCTCTACCTTACTTGTACCTTGGATTGGAGTCCATGTAAGAGTGTATTCGCTGCCATTGTGAGTATAGGTCGTATTTTGGATCTTGATTTCAGCAGCATTGAATGTAGGTTCAGCATCGACTGGGGCAGCAGCACCGGTACTACCTGTAGCAGTAGTAGCATCACCTTGAGCAGATAACTGTTCCATCAAAGAATTAAGATCATCACCTCCATTTTGAGCAGATACAAAAGAAATACCTAATACCATCACAAACATCAATACATAAGCAGTATACTTCATGGATAGAATAAAAAAGATAAAAAAATAAGATAACTTTGTATATGGATATAGGAGTTTTGATTTATATTGCAAGGCATGTCTGAGTTTTCCACATTAATTCCACATCCTTTATGATGTTTTTGTTTTTTATATAGTTGACTATATAAATTATAAATTTATAGAAACTTCAAAAATCCATCTTAATCAAAAAATATCCCAACCAAAGTCGGGATATACTACTATTTTGCCTCTTTCTTGATTTGCTCCCAAAGCTTGGTTTCTTCCTTACTCAGTTTCTTGGGAGTTTTGATATTAAGCTTGACCATCAGATCTCCATGATGAGCAAATACTCCTCCACTCTTGGCAAATCACTTACCTTTGACTCTAAGAATATCAGTCGGTTGAGTATATTTGGGTACTTTAACGGTCACATTGCCATCGGGGTGAGCTACTTCATACTCTGATCCAAGTACCAAGTCATGTATGGCAATATCCAGTGTCGTGTAGATATCATCTCCCTTACGAGTCCAATACTGACTAGACTGGATATTAATCTGAACAAACAAGTCACCATCAGGACCACCGTTGCGTCAGCCATCACCCATTTGGGTATATTTGATATATTGACCATGTTGGATACCTGCTGGAGCTTTGACATCGACCTTCTTGGTTACTCTCGTGGCTTGACCGTTGGCATCAAACTCATGCTTGGCATAGTTGATCGGCTTGGTGACACCGTGATACGCCTCTTCAAATGTGATGGTGAGTGATAATTGAATATCCTGACCTTTGCGAGGGCGGCGGCTTGCTCATCAAAATCCTCCTCACATAAACTGTTCGATAATATCTCCCAAGTCGCCAAATCACTCAAACTGTACGTCAGCTCATCAGAATCCTCCTCATTGGAACCCACCAAATCCACCTCAGCCAAAGCCTCAAAACCCTCAGCCTCCTTTGCGTACAGCATCATATTGTTGGCGTTTTTGAGCATCTCCGATGACCATGTTGGCTTCATTGATCTTCTTGAACTCTTCGGCATCACCTCACTTATCAGGATGGTGCTTCATTGCGGATTTACGAAACGCCTTCTTGATCTCATCTTCGCTAGCAGATTCCTCTACTCCGAGCATCTTATAATAATCTTTTTGTGGGTCAAAATCGTACATTGTATCTAGACTAAAGGGTATAAATTGGTTTGCGAGTTTTTGAGAATACGGGATGCGAGTTTGAATACACGATCACTCGCTCACGCGCCATCTCGCTAACTCATATCATTTTACAAAAAAAGCACCTAAATGCAAGAGGTGCTATGAAATTTTGATTATGATGATAATGGTTTTGTGCTTATTTGTTTGATTCTCTTTTTTGCTTTGTTGATATGATCGGATTTACGGAGTTTCTCTGGCATCGTACCTCAGATCTTCTTGATTGTCTCTCTGACTTCTTGTCCTATCTCATAATGAGCCTTGCTTGCTTTATCTTGCCCAATAATTCATTCTCTTTTGATCTTGGCTTCTGCTTGTGTTGCACGGAACAGATTTGCTGCGAGCTCTTCACTACCTACATGATCCATGAGAGAGTCTTTGGAATCAAGTTTTTTGGTTTTGAGAATATCCTTATTTCTCATACCATACAGTCACAGATATCCATAGTCGACGAAGTTGCCATAATGAGATACTCATGCTTGCTTGGCAGTTTTAGCAAGAGATTTATTGTGTTCAGCAACTTGTTCTCTCAGATACACTCTCTTTTGGTCTTCGAGGAGCTGTTCACTAATTTCTTGCTTTCTTGTTTGAATAGCAAAATATGTTTGTCCAGATGCGACTATATTTTTGCTTGGGTCTGCATTTTGTATAATGAGATAACAAGCATAGCGAGACAATCTTATATCATCCAGCTGTCTTGTCGCTCCAGATCCGATCGGAACCATATCGAGCACATCCTCGAAATGGTCGCTTATATTGTATCCACTTTTGGTACATGAGATCTTTGCCTTTTCAATCGATGGTTTGAAGTGACGATACTCAGAGTAATTCAAGATTTTACTCAATTCACGAGCATTCCAAAACTCCTGCTTATACTCATTAATCTTCTTGATTTGGTCAAAAATCGATATCATCTGATGGCACTAATGAAGTAAATCTATCTGTACTATACTCAAACAAAATTAGATTTCCATCAAAAATCAAAAGCACCTAAATGCAAGAGGTGCTATGAAATTTTGGGGTTCGCTCACGTAAGCGACCATCTCGGTGATATCACCGAGATGGTTTACTCTGAAACAATAAACTAACTTAATCTATCTATCATCTTGAGACAATAATCTAAGGAAACACTGCAAAACCTACCTCTAAAATAACACTAAAATAATCAATTTTCACTAGCAAAAAAGCTAAGAAACAGTACTATATGACTAGTATTTCT
>JAYSSF010000009.1:0-4032 GCA_043720715.1 bacterium | reverse complement strand
CATAACATTTAGTCATTGTGCTAAATTAGTTCTAAATAACAGCTCTATTATGCTGTTTTCTAGGTTATTTAGCCACACTAAATTTTCTATTTAGCCAAAGATAGCTATATCCATGGTGAAGCTTGAGTCAGCGAAGAGCAATGGAAAGAGCTATGATTTAACGAATCTGCAGTTCATACAGACATCATGTCCACGACCAACAGGACTGTCACAGCTACGCTGACAGATGGGTCAGAAGTTGTAATTTATAAAGATGGAGAGTTTCAGATTGAGTTAGTATAAAAATTGATTTGCATTTGTATATAATTTTATGTATATTTATAAGTGTATACTACACTATCTATACTGCACTATCTAGTATTACTTATATATACTTGCTATGAAACAACATACTAAACAACAAATCATTGATTTTTTGGCTAAAAATTGACCATCATCTGCTAAACAACTAACAGATCATTTTGGCTTCAATGCAACCATTATACATCGTCATCTGAAAGATCTGATAGCACAATGAGCTATCAATAAATCATGAAAAGTGCCTAAAGTGCTCTACTTTGAAACATGATCACAGCATAGTCCTACAAAAACCAATCGAGATCAAACTACTCAATTTGTATTTAATGATATTCAACGACTCAATAATTATTATTACTCTCTTGATAGTGATTGATGAATATTGCAGTGATTTGATGGGTTTATAATACGATGTAATGATAGAAAGCTCGACGCTTACGATCAATATCAGCAATATCGTACTATCATCGAGCATGTTGATAGCAAAAGAGATATTAATGGACTTATCAACACCTTACCAGTTTTGATCAAAAAGTGACAGCCAGTATATCTTGACCAACTCTACGTCTGTGATACCTATACAGTAGGTCATTTTGGTAAATCTAATCTATGATCACTTTCATTTCATGCCAAACAATCTCAGAATAAAGTTCTCGCTCAGGCCGTTGTCCATCGTATGCAACCAAGTCTCGTATGACTCATCAGAGATCAGTGAATTGATGCGATTTGCTTCGCCCCAGTAAGTGTCAAAAGATCAATTCAACTCATGGACGAACTTCGTGATCAACTAAGCTATACTATACCAATCGTGAAGCTACAAAAGCTATTCCCCAATAATATTGTCGTACCGCAAAAAAGTCTCAAATGAGATGTCTCAAGAAACAAAAATGCCATCAATACAATCTTTGCCCAGTCATGACAAAAAAAATATGATAAAATTCTACTGATTGATGACTTTATTAGCTCTGGCGCAACTCTCAATATCTCTGCCAAAAAACTCAAAGACGCATGAATTGCTCAGCACGTAATTGGTCTTGCGATCGTAGGGAATATGGACCTCAGCTATGAAGTAATCAATGAGATATAAAATTGCTACTGTAAGATTTTTACTGTCGGAATCTTACAGTAAGTTTATTACAGTAAAAAAATCTACTGCGAACAGTTCACGGTAGACTATTCATAGTAGCTTGTTTTAAGTTTGGGAATTACTATCATGTCTACAACCAACAAGACTATCACTACTACCCTATCAGATGGGTCAGAAGTTGTAATTTATAAAGATGGAGAGTTTCAGATTGAGTTACTGTAAAATTCTAGTGTAAAACTTTACAGTAAAAATTGAATGTAGATTTTTACTATGAACAGTCTACTATGAAGCATTCATGGTAGCTTGTTTTGAGCTTGGTAATTATTATATTCAGCATATAATAAAAACTAATTTTTATTTTTAATAAAAGCACATGGAGCAATTAACTCTTACCAACATTTTATTACTAATTATTACTATAGCTGTAGCAATTGTTGCTATTAAAATCACTTTTTCATTTGATATAAACAAATACCTAAATGATAAAAAAGATGAAGCAAAGAATAAAGCGAAGAATAGCTGCACTCACATAGATCTTCGTCAAGTAAGTTGAAACATCATACTTGAATCTTCGTTTATCTCTCCTGCTTGAACTAATTTATGGTTTTGTCAAAAATGTTGACTACAAAAACATTATGTTAATGAAGGTCAGGAAAGTGAAAGAATTCAATACTACATAGATAATCCTAAAGAATATTTGAAACAAGAAAAAAGATTTGAAAAATATTTAAAAAAAGCATGATTTTTATAGAATAAATTATAGCTCGCATTATGTCCCTCTCCACCTACTTTGACTATATTCACACTCTCCTACCTGATGATCAGTGGGAAGCCTATACATCATGCTGTACTACCTGAGTCATGAGATCTCTGACTCGGTCATGACATCGTCCGCGATCACAGGTTTCATCACTGCTCGAGTCACAAGGCTGGAGCTTTAGCAAACCACCTATGAGTGTGGCCGACAACCACCGGTGGGTGGATCGTGAGGATAAGTCAGTGGCACTCGGTCATCACTGGTGACATCTGTGAGGTTGGTATTATATCCAGGAGTCTGCAGCCAGTCTGCCTGCCACGCTGATTGATTGCCAGCCAGATGATGTGATCTTGGATATGTGTGCAGCTCCATGAGGCAAGACCAGTCAGCTTGCTAGCAATCTCCTCAAACTCTGAGGAAGCGGTTTCGTCGTTGCCAATGAGATTGATAATCTCAGACGCAGTACCCTCAAGGAAAACATCACCAGGATGTGACTGTATAATGTCACCGTCGCATACAGACACAGTTCTCGGCGAGCAGAACATTATCCGAGCACCTTTGATCATATCGTGGTCGATGCTCCCTGTAGCGGCGAAGGGACGATCTTTCGTACGACAGAGTTTATGGATCAATGGGGTGTCTGACTCACTCACAAGAATGCTCAAATACAAAAGGATATTATTGGAGACGCTATCGCTTGTTTGAAACCATGAGGAACTCTCATCTTCTCAACCTGTACCCTCAATACCAATGAGAATGAATGAGTAGTCGCTTGGATACTAGAGAACTATGGCGAGCAGATGGAACTCGTCCCAGTTAATATCCAGTGATCCAGTCCATGACTGCCATGATTTGGTCTCAGTGATGAAGATTGTACTAAGGTTGCGAGATTTTGGCCTCATATCCAGCATACTGGCGGGTTTTGGGTGAGTAAGTTTATCAAGCAATGATGAACTCTTAGGGATGATGGCACTGCCTCGTCCTCCCAAACCCCCTGGTCTACGACCATCCCCCTTACCCCTAAAGGGATTCCCTCCGGTCTCAGGGGGAATAAAAAATCGAAAATCGAATCATGCACCTCTAACAACTGCTGATCACGTGTAATGCTCAAATCACAGTTGGGAATTACCCTACCAGAACATACCAGGGTCTATGAAGACAAATGATTTGGATACCTGACTACCACACAGAAACTCTCATGATTTGAGTCAGGCTTACCAATTCTCAAGCTTGGTCAGTGATGAATCACACCACTGCAGCCACTCATACCAGCACTGTGACACCTTAGTACTCTACCTAGAATAGACCTCAACGATGAGCAAATCCAGCAATGGATGATGAATACTCAAATCGAACTCCCCCTATCTCCCCTGACCTCGGTGCCCCTTGAGGATATAAAGTGAGGTGCCGAAGGCGGAGGGGTTTTGGGGGGTGGCGAAGCCAGGTGAGGGGTGGGTGAGGGTTTGAAATGACGAGTAATCGTATCATGTCACTGATTTGATGTGTGACTTGGGAAAGTAGGGTGAGGAGTACTTAAGAATAAAATGTAATCAAAAAAACTCCTATACTATAACAGCACAGGAGTTAGTCATCTATTATATTTATAACTATTCCCAAGGCGGGTACCGCCCCAAAAATTATCAAAATAAGAATAGAAAACATCATGCCCATATCTTTGGCCATATCATAAGCCATCCATATGGTCAACAATAGCGCTCCCATCCAGAAAGCAATATTGTTTCTTTTTTCATTTTTTGTTTTCACATTATTGACAATACATATTTAGTTATTATTTTGGCTAAATAGAAAATTTAGTGTGGCTAAATAACCTAGAAAACAGCATAATAGAGCTGTTATTTAGAACTAATTTAGCACAATGACTAAATGTTAT
>JAYSSF010000008.1:0-4039 GCA_043720715.1 bacterium | reverse complement strand
TTAGACGTTGCAGCAATTAAGGTGACAGTGTATTTTGATTTTTCTGTTTCACAGAAAAATCCAAGCAACAAGTGCTTGGATTTATGAGACAGGCTCATGAGTAAGATTATTATCTATTTTAATTTGATTTACACTAATTGGTATTTTTAATAACACCACCACAAGTCCTGATAATGTAATAAACGAAAATACCAACAATATACAGCATAGAACCAAATCAGAAATCATATGATACCAAATAATAAAAACCAAAGATCTCAAAATGAAAGCCCTATGAAACAAAGTTCTCTCAGACTATTCTACACAAGAAATTTGAAAGTTACCACGGAACAATAAAAAGCTATATTTTATTGTCTTAAGTTGATCTATAAAAAACGATAAAATCTCATCTACAGTAGAAGAAATTATCAATCACATAAACACAGTAGATAATGACATAGATGAAATAATTTTAAATCTTTATAGTGATAAATCACTGGTTGAGGGTCCATGGGATATTGGTCAGGTGGTGTGGGCTCCAAATTGAAAGCTTGGTAATATTACTCCTGAAATTGCAAGTACCAATAATAGAAACTCCTACGCAATATCATATGATATAAGAGATAATCTAGAAGAGTATCTTAAACAAAAAGACAAATCTGAAGATAAATTTGGTCTGAGTGAGAAATCTAGAAGACAATACTTTATAGAAATTATCAACGCAGATACTCGTTCTAGCGATGAAGCTGAAATAAAATATCCAACAGTGTGATTTGAAACCGACACAATTAAAAAGAATATGCCACTCAATATTGAATTAAGAAGAAAGCTCTATGAAAAATATATATGAGAAATTCAAAGTAAGTACCAAATAAATAAGGAACAAGGTTTGGAAATTCAGGCGGAAGCATTTAAAGAGTCTCGACCGTCAAAATAAATAACAAAAAAACCCTCAAACTAAATCGAGGGTTTTCTTTTATCTTAATAATACTTGTTTCTTGGGACGAACATCTGTGTGTCCTTCTTGGGAGCACTGTACTCACCCGAGCGAGCACCAGCTTCCTGGCTATCGTTGTAGCGATATGGGCGATCTCCACCTCTCGATGGACCACGAGACTGTGATCTATCTCATCAGAATGTACGACGCTCTCCACCAGCTGGAGCAGCATCCCTACCTCTAAATGGCGCAGCTGCACCACCACCATCCCCATCTCTGGATGGACTATGTCTACCACGGAATCATCCTGAGCTTTGTACTCTGTCTCCGCCACGGTCACCTCATCTGTCAGCACCGAAACTTCTCTGGGGTCTATCACCATAGCTTGGGCGATCTCCACCCCTCGGCGCACCACCTTCACGAGGAGTAAATCCACCACGATCCCCACCGCGGAAGCCTCCACGGTCGTCAGATGATCTCGCATCATCACCGAAGCGTCCTGAGCGAGTGGGAGTTCTATCTCTATCTCCTCCGCCAAAGCGTCCTGAGCTACCACCAGATCTTCTTCTATTGCCGGCTGGAGCTCCTCCGCCTCTTTGGTTGTCGATGACACGTCTTTCCATCACAGTTCCGTCGTTGTCGACTTGCTTGATGATGAGTTTGTTGCGTCTTTCGATCATTTTGATAGAATCAAACTCTCTACTATCAGCAAATGTGATCGCCTTACCAGATTTACCAGCACGAGCAGTACGACCGATACGGTGTACATATGACTCTGGATCTTGAGGTACTTCGTAGTTAACAACAAGTTCGATATCATTGAGATTCAATCCACGAGCCGCAACATCTGTCGCTACGAGGATTTTGAGATAATCTGACTTGAGATCTTTGATGGTTCTCATACGATTGCGTTGATCGATATCTCCATGTACTGCGGCAACCTTGTGTCACATATTGTGCAGTGCTTGAGCCACATCATCAGCCCCCATCTTGGTCTGAGTAAAGATGATGACTTTTTGGTTTTCATGTTGCTTGAGGTACTTGTCGAGCATATCCATCTTATCAACTCTGTTGACATGGATGAAGCTATGATCTACCTTATCTACCACAATCTCACCATTACCGGCCTTGATAAAATCATATTCGGTACCGATATATCTGGTGATGATTCTATTAAGTTCTGGAGTGATAGTTGCTGAGAAACTCATGATCTGAGTTACATTTGGGCAAGCACTCACAATGTCTTCGATGTCATCTTGGAATCACATGTCGAGCATACGGTCAGCCTCATCGAGGACGAAGTATTTGACGTCTGCCGTACTGATCTTGCCACTTGAGATATAGTCGAGCAATCTACCTGGAGTAGCGACAAGAACCTGTGCACCTCTTTCGAGTTGGCTTAGCTGGCGATACTTGGATCATCCACCATATGCTGCTGCTGACTTGAATCCAGCAGATCCCCATGCGAGCTTGTAAAATTCTTCTTCTGTCTGGACGACAAGTTCGCGAGTAGGAGCCATGATGATGGCTTGGAGCTGACGACTACGAGGGTCGATAGCGTTGATCAATGGGATGACAAATGCTGCTGTCTTACCAGTACCGGTCTGTGATTGTCCTACGATATGATTACCATGAATAAAACGATCAATAACCTCCTCCTGGATCTGAGTGGGCACAGTATATCACGCCTTCTTGAGTCCAATGAGAACTCACTCTCTCAGTCAGAATTTTTCAAATCATGATGCATCATCCTTAGTTGGTGTTTGTGTTGTTGTTTCGTCTTCTACAATGATTGTTGTTTCATCGGAAGTTTGTGTTGAAGTTTCGAGCACTTCAAGCTCTGTTGTTGCTTTTTTTGGCATATACAAAAATGTAATAATAAAATGCAGTGACGAGTATCCATGTTGCGAGACACAAAAAAACCTTTGAGCGTGTCGTGTCAAAAGTTCTTCCATGTGGGTGAGATCATTTCTCACGCTTTTCCACGGATCTATATCACTCATCTATTGGTGACTATGCCGCAGTATATCTACACGATTGGGCTAAACAATCGTATTTGATTTGAAAAAACTTTTATCATCATTTCGTACTTCACTTTTTGACACTATAGTGTTTTGTCTGACAAATACAAGGTCTTATTTTGCTGTCAAGTTTTCCACACTCGAGGTAGTCTTTATTATATTATCTAAATATATATAAAATAATATCATAATCATCATATGGAATGTTGTCGGATTGTGGAATGTGGATTTTTGATTATTGTACAGGGTGTTTGTCAGACATCTGTGTCTATGGGATGTCTATGGAATTGTGGAATGTTGACTCGAGCTTGATTGACTTGGTAATAATTTGTATGTATAAGATCCCACAATTACTCATTTATTCCACAGTGATTTTGTGGGTTGACTTTATTATTATCTATTTAATAATCTTCCAATTATTTCCTTAATCTCTTTTATTGGAATTTCTTGATCCACTATATCTTTAGTAGGTAATATTTTCAAAAGAGTATTGATTAGCTGATTTTTAATTATGTCTTCTTTTTTCTTGAGAATTATTTCTTCTAGTTTTTGCTCTCCCCAATTTGTAGTTTCCCGCCAAAAATTACTACCACTCGTTACAATCTTTTTTGAGAACGCTTCGAGTTTCATTTTATTTTCTCTAATTTTGGAGGGATCCTCGTTTTTACTTTCTTCGCAATATGAAATTATTTCCTCTATTTCTTTTTTTATTTTTTGGATCTCCGTAACAATCTGTTTTAATGATTTTGGATTGTGTTCTAATTCTTTAATTCTATCTTTCCAATTCTTTATCTCAGTAAACATCTGATGGTCGCTTTCTTTGTATTCTATGGGTTTTGCCATTCTTTTTATATATGATATAAAGATATTGTAAATTATATTAACTATATTAATCCACTTTTCAATCTATTTTTTTTGTAGGCTCTAGCATAGAAGATTTAAATAA
Organism: bacterium; assembly: GCA_043720715.1. GTDB lineage: Bacteria > Patescibacteriota > Gracilibacteria > Absconditabacterales > Absconditicoccaceae > JAYSSF01. The sequence continues at coordinate 156 of JAYSSF010000008.1, read as the reverse complement.
ATACTAATAATGTTTCCTAATAAGATCTAATAATTGTCTGCAAAGGTAATCATCATCTTTTAAGGAAACACTGCAAAACCTACCTCTAAAATAACACTAAAATAATCAATTTTCACTAGCAAAAAAGCTAAGAAACAGTACTATATGACTAGTATT
>JAYSSF010000007.1:0-28909 GCA_043720715.1 bacterium | reverse complement strand
ACTCACACAGCAACTATCCACATATCAATCACAAGTCGAACAGTCTCAGTCCAAGCTCACTGACTGTAGCTCTGACAAAAAAACAGCAGATACGGCAGTCATTGAAGCAATCAATGCTAACAAGCTTGAAAATATCAATATACTTATCCAAGCATCAATAACAGCAGGGCAGTGTGAAGCTCAACATAGAATTACCATCAATGCTCTCACTCTTATCACTAAAAAATATACTCAAGCAATCACATCTGTAAGTAAAAAAGTAACTCTGATTGAAAAACACAAGTCAGTGATAACACAATATCCTGAAGTAATCTCCGATCCCGAGATCATCAAGGAACTCAGTCAGATTTCCTCACAATTCTAAAAGTATATAATTCTTTTCCTTGCAATTGATCATTATTTGACTATGTATTATGATAACATTCTTTTATTATTAATATATTGGTCTGATGATCGATTTTTTTTATGACAGTCTTGAGACTTTGAAAACTGTAAAACGTCCTTCTAATGAAGAACTTGGACATTTCATCCTTGCAGTAATTGCAATCCTCATTATTGCTGGTTTATTATTTATTGCATTTGATGCAATTGCAGGTAATCTATACCAAACACTTTATAACATCACTACAGCCAACTAGTATGATATCGATGACCAATAACGACATCTCTAAGCAGATACTCGATAACGAACTCAGATGGTATGCACTCAGTGTCAATGCCAATCAAGAAGAGGTCGTAGTCGAAAATCTCAACGAGAGAATCAAAAAGATGAATCTCCAAGAAGATATTGTGGGCCATATGCTACCTATCGTACAAGAAATGGTGAGCAAAAATGGTAAAAAATCCCTCAAACCTCGCAAGATCTATCCATGATATCTCTTCGTCAAGGCCAAGATGAATGATAAGATCTGGTATGTGATCCGTAATACACCAGGAGTGAGGTTGATTATTGGAGCTGAAACTCATCCGGTACCTCTCACAGAAGCTGAATATCAGAACATCGTGAGACAAGTCGAAGAAAAGAACTCTAAAATCGCAGCACATACTAATCTTAAGACTGGCGATGTGGTAATACTCAATGAGTCTGACTTCAAGGGTATGAAGTGAGCCATTCGTGAGGTCGACGAACTTCGTAGTCAAGTCATCGTCATGGTTGACTTTATGGGAAGAGCTACACCGGTACAAGTGTCATTTGATATGGTTGAATTAGCATAAGTCCAATTGCTGTAGGGGCGGATCAAAAATCCGCCCTTGCAGTAAGTTGGATTTTTTGTATAGTAAATTGACTCTATGGCTATGTCTCGTCATTGCGAGGAATGAAGCAATCCACTATGCAACAATTAATTAACTGGATTGCCACGTCGTCGTACCTCCTCCTCGCATTGACGAGTGCTGTGAAAAAATCAAAACTTTATAACTTTATGAACTTTATAACCTTATGACTCTCGTAGAACCCCAACGATGACATCATATCCTCACTGTACTCAATACGGCAACATTTAATTCGCCAGTGTTGGTAGAGCTTGTGCCACTATTGGCTGATGTATTTGTCTTTACTTATCCTGTATTGCTCCTGATCTGGTATTGTACTGGAATTGTGAAGAAAAACCAAACACATAAGTCCGATGCTTTGACCATCTTCTCATGAGCAGCTTATGCGACTATTATCAATATCATTCTCCAGTCATTTCTCCACAAAGATAGACCAATCTTCTCCTGAGACAACTCTATCCACCTGATCCTTCAAGACCTACCTACCGCATCATTTCCTTCCGATCATGCAGCAGTGGGCATGGTGATATGATTAGTTGTTGCCCTCATTGCCTATAATCATAAATCTAAACTAATCAAATACTTAGCTTTAGCTCTCATCTTTAGCTCTATTATCATGTCCATTAGCAGGGTAGCAGTGTGAGTACACTGGCCAACTGACATCATCGCTGGTTGGGGAGTTGCTATCATTGTAGCGTCAGTATTGAGTTTAGACAGTATTCAATCACTACAGCAGCAATATATCAATAAACCAATCATCAAACTTCAAGAATGGATTTTTACTTCATTACATATCCAATAAGATGAATCACGCACAATTCAAAGATCTTGTCAAATGAATCAACAAGAACACTCTTTCTTTTGATAAAGAAAAACTCGCCTATACATTAGAAAAATTGGTTGGAATACTAAACAATGGATCAGAAATCAAAAGATTGAGATCAAATACAAAAGAAATAATTACGGCAATTGATAAGCTAAAAAGTAAAATTTTTAAAGCTTCATCAAGTTAAAATTACTTCAAAGTAGACTTGAAACCCAACCCATATTCCTTACATACATAGTATAAATCTACTGAAATCTTTTTTTAATCTACTGAAATCCTGTATTCTATGAAAACTACTATCAAAACAGCAGTACTTGCAGATATTCTTGATATCGCGACCAGATTCGTCTCTAGAAATACAACACTACCAATCTTGGAAAACGTCTATATCAAATGAGGTATTGATACGCTTATGTTTAGAGCTTCAGATATGGAGAAATACGTAGAGATCGAGCTCCCGGCCGATATTGATCTCGAGGGTACACTGACGATCAACGCTCGTAAGCTCTCTGATTATGTCAAGACAATTGAAGATGAAGAAGTAAAACTTCAAATCGACACAGGCAAAAATACCCTCACCATCAAAACCAGTAACGATAATATCAAGCTCAATGGTATCGCAGGTAGTGAATATCTTGGATTGCCAGTAGTCACATGAACTCGTCAGCTTATCGTCGACGCAAGTCAGATTGTGACTGGTATCTCTAAGGTTGAGTTTGCAGTTACGGAGAAGAACTTCTCCCCAGTTCTCACCGGAGTTCTTATGAAGCTTAAGACCTATCCAGACGCCAAGAAACAACTAATATTCGTAGGTACAGATTCATTCCGTCTCGCAGAGTACAAGATCCCATATAGTGGTAATGAAGAAGATCTGACTGTGATCGTGCCTAAGTCCAATGTCAATGAGATCAAGAAAGTCTTGGAGTACTACCAAGCTCGTGGCGGTGTAGCTACTACGATAACTGTAGGCGACAACCTCGTTGCATTTGATGGTAAGATCGATGGTATGACAGTCAAGACGGTATCACTTCTGATCCAGTGAGCATTCCCAGACTATGAAAACGAAAACATCATGCCTACCATCTTCAACACAACAGTGACCGTAGACAAAGCATCTTTGGAAAAAGCAATCAAGAAGATCAATATCCTTACTCGTGATACCAACAACTTCATCTCACTCGATATCCAATGAGATAGCATCAATGTTGAATCAGGAGAGATGGATGCAGGAGAGGCCAACACCATGCTCCAGTCAGTCACCAACGGTGAATGATACAAGATTGGTCTCAATGGTCGTTATGTCACAGACATCATGAGATATACAAGCTCGAGCAACCTCAACTTCGGTATCGTCGCATCTGACAAGCCTATCATGTTCACTGATCCAGATGATAATCAATATAGATATATTATTAGACCTATTAGCAAGTAGTTACATTATCAATCATTTTAAAATCTTCTATGCAAGAGCCTATGCAATTACCGAAATTTCATGAAACATTCAACCCAATTCTTGAAGTACTAGCTAGTGGTGATGCTATCAGCTCTATTGAATTACAAAAAAAAGTTCGTGATATATATTATTTTGAATTATCAGAAGACTTACTTAGTCAAAAGACAAGTACGGGGGCAAATACTCTACTTGATCGCATCAACTGGGGTAAATCATATTTAAGACAAGCAAAATTAGTAGATTATCCTAAAAGAGCATTAGTTCAAATAACAGAAAAAGGAAGAAATATAATAAATAAAGGAGGAACTACGTATCAAGAGTTAAAAAAAGATGAAGATTTTTTAAATTATAGAAAAGAAAGTCAATTAAAAAGCGATAACAAAAAATGAAGTTATATTGAAGAAATATTAATAGAAAATTCATCTCCACAAGACTTAATCGATTCATGATTTACTGCTATCGAAACTCAAATTAAAACTGACTTACTAGAGAGATTAAGAGAGGTTGATCCGTACTATTTTGAAAAAGTTATCTTAATTCTTCTAAAGAAAATGTGATATGGAGATTTTATTGAAACTTCAAAATCATGAGATGGCTGAATTGATGGCATAATCAATGAAGACAAACTTGGTCTTGAAAAGATTTATATTCAAGCAAAACGCTATAATGAAAATAAGGTCCGTGAAAAAGAAATTCGTAATTTTATAGGAGCAATGAGTCGTGATACGACAAAAGGTATATTTGCAACTACGTCATCTTTTGATGAACACGCTATCAAAAAAGCTTACGATGCTCAACACAAAATCATTCTGATTGATGGCAAAAAACTTGTAGATCTTATGCATCAGTACTGAGTCGGTGTGCAAGTCAAAAATACCTACGAAGTAAAAGAAATTGATGAAGATTTTTTTGAAGATAATTAAGTATAAACTCACAAGTGTGAGTTTTTTCTATCCTCTTTTACTAATTTCTTCCTCCCTCTCTTTGATCTCATTAATTATCGCATCAAATACTCACTCGAGATGTTTGGTGACTTCAGTGTTAGTGTATCTGATAATTTTGACTCCATAATCACGGAGGATCTTGGATCTCATCTCGTCATAGTCTTGCTTGTCGTCATGTGAGCTTCCATCAATCTCGATACCCAACATAAGCTTTGTACAGTAGAAATCTAAGATATATGGTCATATCATCTTTTGCCTGATAAACTTATATCACACCAATCTATCCTTGAGTACCAAAAACCATAGTCTTGCTTCACAGTATGTCATTGCTTTTCTATTCTGCTTCGCATAGTCTGAGTTGGAGCTGTTATATGGGATATAGGGTAGTTCAGACATAAATCAACAATAGAAAATAAATCTTAAGCAAACCTCCCGTCACTCGCTTCGCTTGTACCACCCTCCTTATCAGGAGGGATAACTCACAGTTTTAGGTTTATCATATTTGATCATCCTCCCTGATAAGGGAGGGGGACCGCTTGCGGTGGTGGGTTTGTTTAGGTTAAAATCAATGATTTTTATCGTTTAACCTCTTCCAACCCATTCTTCATTAAATACTCATTACACTGAGTAAAGTGATTACATCCAAAGAATCCACTATACGCGCTAAACGGTGAGGGATGTGCTGCTTGTAATACGAGATGCTTGGACTGATCTATCAGAGTAGCCTTGCTCTGTGCAAACTTACCCCACAACATAAACACCACATGCTCCTTGTGATCTGACAGTGCCTGGATCGCTGCATCAGTAAGCTTCTGCCATCAAATCTGCGCATGTGATAGCGGTCTACCGTCTTCCACCGTGAGGAGTGAATTCAACAATAATACACCCTGATCCGCCCAATGAGTCAGATCACCATCCTTATAAGTAAAATCTGGATACTCTGACTGAATCTGCTTGTAGATATTGACCAGCGATGGTGGTGGCACTACTCATGTCTGAACTGAGAACGATAGCCCATGCGCCTGACCTGGACCATGATACGGATCCTGACCGAGGATCACCACACGAGTATTATCCCAGCTACTATGATCAAACGCAGCAAAGATATTCTTGGCTTCAGGATAGATAGTCGCTCCAGTTTGTTTACGCTCGATGAGGTATTGCTTGATCTCTCATATATATGATTGCTCTCGCTGGTTACTCAGAGCTTGTTTTCGTCAGGATTCGATCTGTATCATAATTAATGAGAAATACTATTCTCCATAGTAATAAATCTTACACTTCTTTCAAATAGAAAATATCCATTAATATTAGCTTAGGGATTCATTCGTCATCATATCATTCAAATATGATATTGTCAGGAGAGATGTCTAATATTAATATAAGTTCATCACTTAATTTATAGCAAGGTCATCATAAAGACGTATAGGTTTCATTAAAATACAATATAATTTGAGAATTTATTTTTTGATAAAAAGATTGTAATTTATCTTTCGTAAAATCACTAGAAACTGAAATTTCTTTTCTTAAAGAAAGACATGGATTTATATATTCTATAGCCAGTACTTCTTTGTCACAGTAATATGTTTCAAAAAATCTTATATTTTCCCTATCTAAAAATTTAAGCAGATCTTGAATAATATTTAAGCAAATATCTGGACGTAGACGCCTATCTCCATGGTAACTAGTATTTGGATTTGTTTGATGTAAAAATACCGTTCCTATTTGAGATATATATAACATTATCTTTTGATTTTTTGAGATATTCTTTTATCGAGAAATAAATATCACTTTTATATGCTTCCGAAGAAAGTCAGAGCATTCTACATATTTTAGTTGCATATGGTTTAAAATATTTTGTAACTGGAGCAATATACTTATTCCAAGGAGGTATTGCAACTTTATGATCACGCAAAAATTGCCCAATTTCATTGTTATATGAGGTTTGAGCTCAAGATTGACGAACTGTTGCGTATTGAATCTCGGTAATTTCCATAGATCATCTATAAACATTTAGTAATTAAATGTCAATAGATATTTATTATATAGATTCTATTACATCTTCCGCTTTCTTATCATTCTTTCTTCCACCCTTAACTCCATAGACAAGCATTGGTACTGCTAAGAGTGTAATACCTGCTGAGAACAATAGCCCAAAGATCACTGTATATCACAACCCTGCATAAAACTCATCCTGCGTTACCACTGGTCATAGTCATAGTAGAGCAGTGAGAGATGAGATGATGATCGGTTTAAATCTTGCAGATCATGCCTCTAGAATAGCGCTGGTAATCTCTACTCCCTGATCCAGATTATACTTGATACGATCTACCAAGAAGATAGCAGTATTAACTACCAATCATATCAGTGAGATAAATCCAATCGCAAATGCCATACTATATGGGTTACCTGTAATCCATAATCCAATATTCACTCACAAAAATGCCGTAATAATCGAATACAATACGATTGCAGGTAGGCTAAATGAGTTGAACTGATACACTAAGATCACAAACGCCATAAATAATGATACGACGAAAGCAATACCAGCGGCTTGAATCAAGTCAGCATTTGCCTCATTTTCACCTCAAGCAGTATAGCTGATTCCAGCAGGGAACTGATAGTTGTTGGCAAACTCTATCAACTTAGGCTGATATGTAGTTGGAGCCAATCACTGATCCAAGTCAGTATCTACCGTAATCACCACCTGTCATTCGCTTCTTTTGATGCTTGTAAGAGATTGATTGGATGATACAGTAGCGATTGATCATACCGTCACATTACCAGCACGAGTAGCAATAATCATATTGGTGATTTGCTCAGGAGTCACATTATCTACCAGATCTCATACCTTCACCACAATATCTCTTTCATTTCACTCAAGCTTGAGGCTTCATGCTTTCTGCCCATTGAGTGAATTATATATTTCAAATTGAATATCTTGAGGAGTCAGACCTAGCTGTGCGAGCTTCTCACGGTTGAATGATAACTCAAACTGTCATGGTGATACCGTACTCGAATTAGATACATTGACCGTACCAGTCAGACTCTTGAGATACTCCTCAAAATCAGTACTCACTGCCTTGAGCGTATTAAGCTTAGCCTTATCAATTGCTACGAGTTTGATACCCACTGCCTTACCAGTCGGAGGTCATCATGCCTGCACCTTACTCTCTACCTTATATCATTGCTCGCTCAGATATACAAGCTTCTTCATCACAATATCCTGCACCTCAAAACTATCTAACTCACGATCTTCCTTATTTTCCAACACCACAGTAATACCAATATCACTTGGGTTGGTAGTGATAATATAATGCTTCAGTCCTGGTGTCTCACTGATGATTTGATCCAAACCACTGGTAGCAGCCATCATCGCATCAATCGTCGTACCCTGACTTGCACTCACACCAATATCAATATATGGATTATCTCCTGAAGGGAAAAGTTTAAATCCAATACCAGGAGCAAGTATAACAAATGATAGTATCATCGCTACTACTGGTGTCCATATTGTCACCATCCTACGGAATCTCGTCTCAAGCAAATACTTAAGTAAACGAGTATATTGCGCACCAAGCTTATCAATATAACGTTCAACAATTGGAGCATTATCTCTACTTCTCACTTCCTTACCCTGACGTTCAATCTCTAAAATTGCCTTCTCTTCTTCAGTAGCGATATGCTCATCGTCACTCTCGTCAGACTCATCATAATAATACTTCTTATTTTTATTCATACTTACAAACAGAGCGCTATTGACTGTCAACGACATAATCAAACTTCCCAGTAGTGTTGTGAAGATCGTAATCGGTATAAACGAGAGGAACTTACCTACGATACCAGGCAGCACAAGCAGTGGAATAAATACGCATAGATTGATCAATGATGTATTAATATTGGCTGACTTATACATATTAACTGCGAGGAGAATGGCAGTCTTTGGCGTATATCAGCGTTTCATATTGGCATATGCTGCCTCGATAAATACCACTACCGTATCAATACCACTACCAAACGCTAAGATCAACGAGAAGTTAGTCATAAAATTGAGCGTCAATCATAGTCACTGCAATACTCCAAAAGTGATAAAGAATGAGCAAATCATCGCAATCGTAGCGATCAATGCCTGCCTTAAACCAATAAATAATGCAGTAATAATAAACACAATAAGTACCGATGATCATCAGTTCTGAGCCAATGAGCGATAATCTTCAATAATAATATCTGACAAATCTCTCGTATATGCTACTTCCAATCCAGTATATTTTACCTTGTTGATTGACTCGCTAATGATTTGTTTTGCGCTTTTAGAATCATCAAAGATATTACTCTTTGCAGCTTTATAGACAGTCAGTTCTACGGCATAGTTATCAGGTTGTCACGCTCATCATCATTGTGATACTGTATCTACTTTATAGTTTCTCGTGATCGACGCAATCTCCGCTAGCTTGACATAGCCAGCAGTCACCTTGATTGGTATTTCTTGCATCTGACCCAAACTCGTGAGTTCATTAGTAATACGATAATCATAGTTTTTATCTCACAGTGCATAGTTACCCAACGGGAGATTAGAGTTAAACGCTCTAATCTGTGATACAACACTGGACACAGTCAGACCCAAATCCTCCATCCTACCTTGATCCAGATATACTGCTACGTCATAGTCACTATCTCCAGCTACTCATTGCACATCCACATCTACGATTGATCACTTACCTTTGATATCATCGGCGAAATCCATTGCCAAGCTTCTTATCTGATTCATGGAGAAGAATTCTTTGGATCCATAGACCATCATCTGAAATAACACTTCATTGTCCGTACTAAGCTCAGTCACACGAGGATCTGTCGCATCTTCAGGAAACGATATCGTATCAATTTTTGATTTTACCTCATTGATAAAATTCTGCGTATCAATACCGTTCTCGAGCGTGATAGTCACATTTGACACACCAAGTGACGATGAAGATTCAATCTTATCAATTCATTCAAGGTCTTTGATTTCTTCTTCGATCTTCTCTGTAATTGCGTCATCAATATCAAGCGGATTAGCTCCTGGATAAACAGTAGTTACCTGTACAAGACCAAACTTGATCGTAGGAGAAGATTCTTTGGGAATGACATATAGTGCATAACTACTCAGCATCACAATTAGTACAAGAACCATGAGAGACACTTTGCTATTTGCAATCCATCGTCAGAAGTATGTTTCTTCAATTGCTTTGAGATATTGTTTGAGTTTTTCGTTCATAGTGTAATATTTTGTAGGGACAGCATCACGGGCTGTCCTTTAATAAAGTCACATCTACAACAAGACGCGCCGTGTTCGCGTCTCTGCATAGTCAATTATTTATCTCGTATTCTCTTCCTCAACTCAATCCTCTGTTTATTAGGATCATAGTTAGCGATATCACTGGTCACAAGCATTAGACCGGGCTCGAGCACATCAGCAACCTCAATCATCTCGCCGAACAATGATCCAAGTCAGACTGTTTTATTAATCAATTTCGAACCATCCCACAATGTAATCTGTCCACGGTTGGTGTCGACGATTGTTACAGCATTGACAGGCACTACAGGATTACCAGCTTGCAGCTCAATCTTTACATCGACAAATACTCACACATCAAACATCGCATCATCAATTGATATCTTGACAATAAAGTTACCGTTACGATCAGCGGTTTTGGATAATGATGTCACCGTACCAAATGTGGATTGATTTTGGTTTGATACTACTACCTTTTGGCCTTGTTGGATATAATCTTTTTCTGACTCAGTGAGAGTGATCTCTAATTCCTGTTGATTACTCACCACTCTTGCAATCGGCGTTCATGGATTCACATCTTGTCAGACATCCACCAAGATATCGCTTACCATACCACGAATTGGAGAGCTGACAGTAAACTTTGCAGCATTGAAGTTGAGTTCGTTGAGAGCGACTTGAGCAGACCTGAGTTGGTTATTGATTGAATCCAAATTAAGATCCTTCGTATTAGTCACAAAATTAGTAGTCAGTTTTGTTGATTCAAGGTTAATGTCAGTTTGTGCTAGTTGATTATCCAGCGCGAGCTTGGTTCTATCTCATCCAAGTTGCGTATTAAACTGGGCATCAGTCAGAGATTTTTCAGTCAGAGCAATTTGATTTTTGAGCAGATCAACTTGCTGAGCAAGAGAGTTTTGATTCTGCTGATACACACTAGTGAAGCTATTAATACTATTGATTTGAGCAGTCGTACTAGCGATAATACCACTTGATCTTGAGATCAAAGCATTATAACTTGCTATCAACCCATCAATACCAGTCTGTGGTAAACTCTGGCTTGGTACAGTAGCCAGTAGCACGTCTTTCATATCTTCATTGAGAGTTTTGATCGTATCAAGAATAGTACTATATGATCTAATATACGATACTACATTTTGTTCAATAATTTGGGTTTTGCCTAGATTTACAAGATCATCTTCCAGTCTCATCAGACTTTCAAGTGACAATATGGCTCTATCTTCAGTACTACTATCTCTCGCTCAGATATAAATCTCATAGCCATCATTGAGATGTTTCAGCTCATTGGATACTCATAAGAATTTATCAGATTCGGTCACCACATCAGCTACCAAATTACTCACATCACTGTACAGATTATCAGCAGTAGTGATAAATCCGCTCAACGTCTGACCATCACTTGTCAATTTCGTTTGATAATCATATTCTGCTTTTGCAAGTTGTCTACGTAGATTTTCGAGCTGAATCTGAGTATTGGAGCCGCTAATAGTAGCATCTACTCATGCAAGATCATATTCGAGTTTTGTTAGTTGTTTTGCAGTGTCTGCACGAGTCAGGTCAGTAGTGAGTTGTGCTCTACGTAGAGCTAGCTGCGCATCTTCAATCTGCTTCTCCAGGTTTGCTTTTTGGATAGCATAGGTATTGTTTGCACTATCAAATGCGAGCTGATTTTTCTGGAGACCAAACATGATTGTACCATTGGTATCTGCTAGTCTGATAAGGCTCGAGTTAGGTCAGACAGCCTGTCCTAGTTGTGCTGGAATACTCGTGACACGTCCTGCGACCTGACTCGTAATCATGATGTCACTCACTCATAGCACCTTAGCATTTTTGGTAATACTACCTTTGGAGTCAGAGGTACTGATGAGCTGCGTATCGATATACAGTGTCGATCTCGTATCTCATGTTGCGACTCCTGCATCAGGTTTTGCACCACAGCCTGAGAGTAAAAGAATTAAGCTAAAACTAAAGAAGAGAGTAGAAAGTTGTTTGAAGTTCATAAGCAATAATTTCAGTTGATTAAAATATGAGCAAAGTTGTTTTTCCGGGTTATTTCTTCTTTTCTGTTTTCTTTTTCTTTTTATCATCAATTTTTTTCTCTACTTTCTTCTCTTCTTCTTTACTCAATCATTCCTGCAAGATAGTAATCATCTGCTGCACTCCATCGGGATTAATTACCATCAATCTACCATCTTCGATAATCAAAACCACTTTGTCTCATGGTCAAACATGAAGCTTATCTCTTGCTTCTTTGGGGATAACGATCTGTCATTTTGCTCACAGTGTAGCATAGGTAATAGTAGGCATGACACATGGATGGGACATAGCAAAGGACAAGAATAAGTAAAAAGTATAATAAGTATTACTTGTATAACTAATATGAAAACGATTTCAAATCATAAATCATAAAGCATAAATTATAGTAGTTTGAAAAACCTACCCATATCACTATATTTCTACCAATCTTCTGAAATCCTTTTAATCTTCTGAAATTAAGCCATGAGAATCGATAAATACCTCTGAAATCTATGAATCATTGAGCGTAGCGAAGTAGGGCAGTGGACGAGAAGGTGACTAATCACTGTTGATGGAGTAAACCTACGCAAGCAATCCGATCACGTCCAGATAGGTCAGACGATCACAATTCATCATCTCGATCATGACCAACAGATCCCAGTATTAGAGCATGCTACTATTATGATTCATAAACCTGACTGATATGTGAGTAGTAATGTCGAAGATGGATGACATCCTAGCTACCGTGAGCTCCTGTGAGATCGACCGTATACTAAACTTATCAATCCAGCTGGAAGATTGGATGTGGACACTACTTGACTACTCCTATGCACCAGCGACAATGAGCTCATGCATCGCATCATCCATCCAAATCGCAAAGTCGGCAAGACCTACCTTGTCACATCTATGCTGGAGATCACTGACGTTGAGCTTGATCAGCTCAGAAGTGGGGTAGAGATCGAAGACAACGGGACCAAAATTATGACCAAGTCAGCACTTGCGACTCGTATCGATACACACCACATTATCCTCACCATCTTTGAGGGACGCTATCATCAGATCAAGAAGATGCTCCTCAGTTTGAATAATAAAGTAGTCTGACTACATCGTGCTGCGATCTGATCACTCATGCTTGGAACACTACCTGTAGGAGAATTTACTCAGCTCAGTGACGAGCAGATTACATCCATGTTTGAGGTAGATTATGTAATCATTCATCAAAAAATTCAAGAATCGAAAAATAAGTAACAACGAATATCCGATAGGATGTAAAAAATATCCTTCAATTGAACAACAGTAAATACCCGAGAGGATGCTTTGATCATTTAATTCTTTGATTTTTTATATCATGGCAAACATGAATCGCTACGAGAGAGAGTTATTTCTCCAGCTTCAAGATGGTAAGCACTGGACAGCTGAAGATCTGTACAAAATCCTCAAAAAAACCTACTACCTCATCGGTCGTGGAACAGTCTATCGTAATCTTGAATCTCTGTATAATCATGGTGCAATCGAGAAGCACTACTGATTAGGTGATACAATAGTATGGGAAATGATAAAAGCACCACACTGCCACATCTACTGTGACCAAGCAAATAGAGTGCTCGATATCCAGCCCATTGATGTCAATATTGAAAATATTACGCTTCCCGACTGATTCAAAGTAAATACAATCTCTGTTGTAATTCATGGTACATTTGGAGATCAAATTTGTACCATAAATCACGAAATATAGTCACATAAAGCGATTTCTCTCCTATTATGAGAATCGTTTTTTTGATTGTATTAATACATAAGCTTTATATGATAGTGATATATTTTTATGTCGCTCATTGACAATCAACCGAATAAATCAGAAGATAATAGTTGATTGTCTACGTAGTAAATTGTAAGTTTATCTTAAACTATCAGAATATACTATCAACGTGAAGAAATCTGAATTATTTAGCAAATTTACTATATTATCCCATGTTTGTATTTATTGTATCATTTCTTGCAGGAGTGCTGACCGTGATTGCTCCTTGTGTATTGCCAGTATTACCAGTCATCTTGTGAGGCACTATCAACGAATCCAATTATAGAAGAATTATCACCATCATTCTCTCGTTTGTAGTGTCAATCATCCTATTTACCTTTTTGCTCAAGATTTCCACTGTATTTATCGGCATTGATCAGCAAACATGGAAAATACTATCTGGCATCATACTTATCATATTTGGTACGATTAGTATCTTCCCACAACGACGAGATCAGCTCAAACTATATCTCAATGTCTGATCTATCTCATGACCTAGCGAATCACAAAGCCTATGGTGACAGATTCTACTGTGAGCATCATTATGACCAATCTTTACAACATGTTCTCCCACCTATACACTCATCATTGCCACAATCTTACCGCTGTCACTAGTCACATGAACGATCAGTATCGTACTATACGCACTGTGACTTGGTATAGCAGTATGACTGATAGCGGTCTTCGGTAGGACATTGATCCGCAGACTCAATCTTGTGAGCAATAGTGATTGACGATTCAAAAAGTGACTAGGTATACTCATCGTACTTACTGGTATCGCCATTATTACTGGTTTTGATAAACAAATTGAGACTAGGATTATTGATGCATGATGGTTGTGAGTTACATCATTTGAAGAGCGTCTTGTTGAACAAATCAACCAACCACGGTAGTCCGATTCTTCAATAGTTTTTATTTTTTCTTATGTATACTGATGAAAAGAAATATCATTGTTCTCCTTATTATTGCAATTATTGCATGAGTCTGACTCATGATGATGAAGAAGTGACCATCGAGAGACCAGTTAGTTTTTGCTGGTAATTATCAATCATTTGAATCTGCATCTGCTACGATTGACAGTGACAAAATCACGGTACTCAACTTTTATGCTCCTTGGTGTCCAAGCTGCAGATCTGCTCACACTAATCTTGTCAATGAAGCATCACAACTCCCATCCAACCTCCAAGTACTCAATGTAGACTATGACAGTAATACTGAACTTCGCAACAAATATGGAGTTACATCACAACATACCTTTGTCCTCATTGATCGTGATGGCAATAAAATCAAATCAATCCAATGACTCAATCATATATCAGAAATACTAGAGTTTGTCTGACCAGAACTTAATGCCCCACAAGAGACAACCATAGACCAAGAAATACCTGATCCAGAAACAGCAATTAACACATGAGTAATAAATAGCAAAAATACCATAGTGGAAGTCGAGCAATCAGCCGGGAACGTAGAACCCGAAGTAAAGCAAGTAACTCAACCAGAAATAAAGTCGGAACCAATAGCTCAATCACTATGAATCTATACTAACTATGAATCATGAAAATCATATATCAGCGACCCAAACAAAAGAGTAGTATTATTTTTCCATGCATCACGATGTCCAAGTTGCGTCAAGTCAGATAAGGATATTCTTGCAAACATATCATCCATACCAAGTGATGTTGTAATTCTAAAAGTAAATTACGATGAAGCAAGTGATCTCAAACAACAGCATGCCGTTACATATCAACACACATTTGTACAAGTAAATACTCAATGACAAAGCATCAAAAAATCATGATGACTATCAACATTATCGAATATAATATCATTTCTAGAGTAATCCTATCTCTCCTATTTACCATCCTATCATGAAGCAAAAAATAATTCGGATTATATGAGTACTTATGGTAATCCTATCTGGTATCATACGATCCCAGTCATCTCCCACCAACATAAAACAAGAAATCACAATCACCACCACCTCTAATACAGGATGATCATATTTGGATTATGATGCGAGTATTATATCGAGCCTGACTGGAGATATTGTCTTATTCTTCCATGCTGATCGATGTCCTACTTGTCGTCAAGCAGAAAAGAGCTTCCTTGAGACTGGAATTCCTGCATGACTCACCATCCTCAAGACTAACTATGACCAGGAGACCGAGCTCAAGAAGAAATACTCAGTTCTCTCTCAGACCAGCTATGTCTATATCAAACCTGACGGTACACTTATCAAGCGTCGAGTCTGATGAACTAGGATCGATGATATCATCTCCAAAATACAAGAAGCTAAAGCAAACTCCCAAACTCCCAAACCAGCGAGAGTTGGGTCAGATACTGTCGCTACAGCATACGTCGCAGGATGATGTTTTTGGTGTATGGAGTGACCATTTGAGTCACTTGAGTGAGTGAAATGAGTAACTAACTGATACATCGGAGGTACTGCGAGCGACGCAAACTATGGTGCTGTATGACAGTGAACGACCAAGCACAGAGAAGCTGTCGAGATACGCTATGATCCAGCACTCATCACATATGCAGAGCTAATCGAGACCTACTGGAGACAGATCGATCCTACTGACTCTGGTGGGCAGTTTGCAGATAGAGGATATCAGTATACCACTGCGATCTACTATAGTGATGAATCAGAACAGCAGCAGGCTACGCAAGCCAAAAGCAAAACTACAAGCCTCCAATAAATTCTCCAAGCCAATCGCTGTACAGATCGTTGCAGCTACACAGTTCTACCCAGCAGAGGAGTATCACCAAGATTACTACAAGAAGAACTCAAACGACTACAATGCATACAAAAAATGATCTGGTAGACAAGATTATATCACAACGAACCGAAAAGCAAGCACAAGCAAGATCAACTCTCGAAAAGATAGAAAACCCAAATCACAGTCAGAACTTACTCCTACTCAACGCAAGATACTATTTGAGTGAGGCACTGAGACGCCATTTGATAATGCTTATCGAAACAATAAAGAAGCGTGAATCTATGTCGATGTGATTGATGGGACTCCGCTATTCTCATCGCTCGATAAATTTGACAGTGGCACATGACGACCAAGTTTTACTAAACCTATTGATCAGTCGATGGTTTGATCACATACAGACACGAGTCTAGGTATGACAAGGACCGAGGTCAAGAGCTCATCATCCAGTGGGCATCTGTGACATATCTTTGATGATGGACCAGTAGAACTATGATGAACCAGATACTGTATCAACTCTGCAGCACTCGAGTTTGTGCCACTCGATCAGCTTGAAATTAAATGATACAATGAGTATAAAAAATTATTCAATCAATAATCAACATACACATGTTAGAAACCAATACCTCCAATAATAAGATCTGAATCGCATGATATGATCCCGTATCATATTTTGAGATCATGCAATACACTCCTTCTCTGGGCAAAAAAGAGTTTTCTAGTGTCGATCAAGGCGTAATCTATTACTTCCGTAATCAAAAAAACAAGACAGTATTCGACAAAAACCCGGATCAGTACTTGCCTCAATACGGATGATATTGTGCTACGGCAGTATCAGAATGAGCAACTGCTCCTATTGATCCTCATACTTTCCTTATCCAAGATGATAAACTCTATCTGTTTTATAATGATATATTTGGAAGCAACACCCTTCGTGACTGGAATACAAACCCTACCAATCGTCTTCATTCAGCAGATAGATTACGAAAGGAGAATAAAGTAACAAATACCTGATGAGGGATAGTGTACTCGTCATTATGGAAGCAAATCAAAAGTATCTTCAAATTATAGACCAATCACCCAATAGAGAAATTTATAGTCAAATGCTCACAAAATTCGGATTTTACTAGACCATCAAAGTAAACTCACACTTCAAGAAACACTAGATAATCATTGGCATTTGACTACGTAGTAAATCACTCACAGGGGTGAATAAAACACGGATTATTTAGTAGATTTACTATATTAACCACTTACCGTCAACATGATAGATAAAGATTCAGCACAGTATCTCGCTCAACAAAAGTTTCTTCAAACACAATCTGACTTATTTAAGAAGCATTCCGATGAGAGGAAGACTATCAATATCATTGCGATAGGGTGCTCTACAACTAATCTTGATGATGAGGTACGTAGAGTACCATCAAGCCATAAAATCATGAACCAAGTACTTGATCAAGCAAAAATTCTTAATCCAAGTATTGAAGTACTTGTTCGTACTTATATATTGGAAGATCTCAATTTTGATCATTGCGAAGGTAATTATAGTGTCCAGTGACACTACTGCACTCGACCATGTTGGATATCACAAAGAAAGGCTGAAAAATGAATAGCAGATCCTCTCACACAATTATACAATGACTTAGTTGATCGGTCAGATATCGTGATTATTGCAACTCCTATTAGACGATGATCTGCGAGTAGTTTATATTATAAACTTGTTGAGAGGCTAAATTGTATTGAAAATCAAAAAGAAGTATACGGGGTAGATTTAGTGCATAATAAACTACTATGAATGGTAATTATGGGAGCGCAAGACGGAGCACAGCATGTAATGTGACAGATGATGTCAGTACGAGCTGAACTATGATTTGCATTTGCCAAATCTCCCTATGTAGCATATACGGCTGGTGGCTTACTCAATGATCGTATTGATCTGATTCCAGAACAACTTCAAAGAGACCAAATATTGATCGATGAAATGATCGATGAAATGCTTACCAATCAATTTGAAACAATCACCAATAGAAGAAAATAATATTACTTATTAACTAGCGCTTATGATGAAAAAGATTATTCCATTTCTTACTCTACAAAATCTTGCAATTACTATTATTGCAGTAATTCTATTACAGACACTTCCATTTAAGTTTCTCTGACTACCAGAGTCAATCGAGATATTTACCAAATTATGACAAGAGCCATGGTGAAGAATCGGCTCCTGAGTACTTGAATTATTATGAACAATAGGTTTGTTTGTACCCAAGACAAGAGTGTATGCAGCGATAGGGATTGCTTGCCTGATGACATGAGCATTATACTTTCACGCTACAGTACTATGATGGAATGGTTTAGCACTTTCTGCTGCGGTAGTGTTAGTGTGCTCTTTGTATACTATATACATCACCAGTACTACAAGGTCTCATGCCAAATAAATTTATAAGATAATACTGATGACTGATGATACAACATATCAAAAAACTATATAACAAAATCTATCAACGAGAGTATCGACCAAATGCATATTTTAGAGCGCCAATTTACGTAATAGGATTATATTTTGCTATCAAAGCAAAACATCCATTTTTCTTTTCAGCTATTAATCCGGATATACCATGAATGTGATTTTTGGATGATGCAAAAACAGATACATATAAATTATTGGAGCCAAGGTTATATCCTCAAAGCGTAGAAATAAGTATTCCAATATCACATATTAAACTGCAATGATATATCAAAGACTCACAATTAGTATACCCTATGATTATCAAACCAAATTGAGATAGTGTCAGATGAAATGATGTTTATTATATCGTATCACCAGAAGATCGAACTACATATTTAACTAAATTAGCTCCAAACAACTATCTGATTCAAGAATATATTACATGAGAGGAATATAGTATCTATTATTGTTGTTATCCGAACCATTCATCAGGTAATATTTTAGGAATCACTAAAAAGATTTATCCTACGATCACTTGAGACTGAATAAGTACAATAGGACAGTTAATCCAAAGCCACAAAAGATATCATCGCTATTATCTATTATTCCGTGATACTTATCACATAGATATGAATGAAGTATTACCATCTTGAGTGTCAAAACAAATAGCTACCATTTGAAATCACTCAAAATGATCAATGTTTCTCGATCGATCAAGTTATATCAGTAATTCTCTTGTTCAAGTTATTGATAATATATTTGATCATAACGTTGGAGTTCACTTATTCAGATTGGACATCAAAACACAGTCTCGAGATAAGCTGCTAGAATGAAATTTTAAAATCATAGAATCTAATAATGGCGTATTTGCTGAGCCAACATATATGTATGATCCAGACTATAAACTCATCAATGCATATAAGCAAATATACAACATACGAAATCACTGATACCATATTGCAACTCACAACTATAAACACAAAAACATACAATATCTGCCACGAAAACAATGACGAACATATAGTAAATCATTTTTTACAACTAGATAATCTGACCTCATATGAATGTTTTATGTAGAATAATAGTTCGGTCTATATGAATTATAATAACCTTAGCATTGGTGATAGTACGATGATGAGCAATATATATGGACTATCATAATAGCAACAGATTATTATTGCCATTGCTTCAACAACTTGATCCTAAAGCATCAATCAATTATTATACCGACGCGTCTGGTAGCACCATAAAGTATGCTCAACTATGAGACATAACCAAGGAAACTTTGCTATTTATGTATGGTACTCCTGGTTCTCTATCTGATGCTCTACCTTTATTAGAAAAAACTAATATTCTGACCCGTTATCATGTTATTATACCAGATCGTCCAGGTTTTGGCTGATGGATGAAGTGATTAGCGATGACAGATATTAAACAACAAGCACAACTACTATCACAACTTCTCTACCTACCAAATAATTCTCCAAAAGTATCACTCATATGACGATCATATGCATGAGCACTAATACCACATATAGCAACTACACATCCCGATAAAATTGCATCAATCGTTATAATTGCAGGGACTATGGACCCAGATAATCAGACTATCTGGAAAATATCTTATCCTCTGCACTATACTTGGTTAAGATATGTCATTCCTAGTATGCTACGCGTCACCAATGCAGAAAAATTATCAAGTATCACACAACTTAAAACTCTATCATGAGATCGATCCAAGATCACAGCACCAGTATGATTGATCCATGGAACCAAAGATCGAATTGTTGACATCAAAAATACATATTTTGCACAGAAACAACTCATCAACAGCTCTAAAGTAATTGTCAAAATCATTGATGATGTTGGACATGAAATTCCTATGACACAACCTCAAGTTATTTTCGATATATTAGAGCAATTAATTGATAAATAATAGGTAGTAATAATTTGCAAAAAATATAATAATTAAAAAAAAATATATTTTAAATTTCGCAATCATATATCAATGGAACAGCAAAATTACAATAATACAATTATAACCAAATGACTCATTACTTTACTTAATGATTTACAAGAGTCATTATTACAATCGTTCAAAGAAAGACCAGAATCATTTACTAAAAATATTGAAATATATTGAGAAAAAACTAGTTCTATATCTTCTCATTGCCGTCATATTATTGAAGTAATACAAGCAATAATAACTAACACTGATTGAATTATAGACTATACCAAGCGCAAACGCGATGAAACGATAACTGCAGACATCTCAATATTTGATAAATCGATGGATATATTAAAACAACAACTACAAAAAACACAGAATCAATCAATAACAGGTAAGCAGATATTAATAGGAGAAAAATTACTAGAAATAAATACAACTTACAGCAATGAATTAAGTTATCTTCTTGAGCATACTATACACCATATGGCAATCATAAAATCAAACTGTATGATGATATGAATACACTTACATAGTAATTTTGGTAAAGCATATTCTACGAGATATCATGAAAAAAGTAATTTATCATAATCATCAAAATGAACCTTCAACCTAGATCTAACCGATGAACTCTTCAACTCCTATGAGAAATCATAGCAACACAGGTTTCTGAATTACCACAAATCCTGACCCAATCACAACAAGCATTTATATCTCGATCACAAACACCGATCGAAGTCAGAATAGCTCATATTCAAACATTTCTCGATCAATATATCGCTCATCGTGACCAGATTGCTCAGTCTATCAGTCTTGAGATTGGTAAAGCGATCACTCACTCATATGCTGATGTTGATTATGACATCTGATATATTCGCTGGCATCTGGAGCATGCAGCTCAGATCCTCTCACCAGAGATTATCCACCAGGATGAGCGTGGAGTCCATACGCAGTACTACGAAGCTCGTGGAGTCACTGCTGTCATCTCTCCGTGGAACTATCCCACCAGTCAGCGAGTACGAGAAGTCATACCACCACTCCTGGCAGGTAATACCATCATCTATAAGTCAGCATCTGCCTGTATGCGAACAGCAAAACTGATAAGTGATTTGCTAATATCATCTATCCCAGCCCATGTATTCCAGTTAGTCTATGGCAACAGCACACTGGGTAACGAACTCACCAAACTACCAGTCTCCCAGATTATATTTACCGGATCAACGAGTGTCTGACAAATCATCCAGTCTAACGCTGTTATCACATGAGCTCATACGCATCTCGAGTTGGGTTGATCAGCACCTGGTATCATCTTACCCGATACACCGATCAATGATGCAATGATGCAGATGATTGATAGTTCCCGTGTACGACATGCAGGACAG
Source organism: bacterium (assembly GCA_043720715.1). Classification (GTDB taxonomy): domain Bacteria; phylum Patescibacteriota; class Gracilibacteria; order Absconditabacterales; family Absconditicoccaceae; genus JAYSSF01. Next base: position 6,820 of record JAYSSF010000007.1, on the reverse strand, counting down.
ATCTGCGATGGGCTCAAGCGTCTCTTTGTACATAGCAGTCAAAGGGATCAGCTAATGCTAAAGTTACAAGCATATTTCAATAATATCAAAATCGGTGATCCGATGTCACCAGACACGAGGATGTGAGCTCTCATCTCCGAGCAGGCAAGAACATCAGTCCAGTCAGCTATCGACCAATCAGTATCCATATGAGCAACTAAGCTTGAATTAGGTCAACTTGATAACAATCCATGATCATTTGTCCCTGTTACAATCCTCACCGATGTGACACTAGATATGCCAGTGATGAGTACCGAGATCTTCTGACCAGTCATCCCCATCATGACATATGATACCATCGATCAAGTCATCTGATATGCCAATGCGACGATCTACTGACTCGGATGATACTTGCGATGAACCAATCCTGACCAGATCAGCTATGTCTGCAAGCATCTCAAAACCTGAAATATCGCAGTCAATAATACATCATATCTCATCCCACAAGTCCCATTTGGTGGATACACACCAGCATCAGGCAATATGCGTGAGCATGGAGTAGTAGGACTAAGATCTTATTGTGAGACGAAGGTTATGAGCAAACCAATTCAAAATTCATAAATCAAAATTCATAATTTATTACCTAATCATTGCGTAGGGACGCGAACACGGCGCGTCCGATTAATCACCTGCGTAGGGTCCGATCGTTAATCGGACCAATATATAATATTATTAAGAAGGCGGATTACCGATCCGCCCCTACATCCAAAACAAAAAAAATATCCTCTCGGACAAAAACCGAAAAGACATTCGTTTAGTATGAAAATAGTGAAACATATGTTCCATACTAAGCTTCACACTAAACGAATGTTACTAAGAGAATAATCTTACTATTCCCCATATGATTCCTAATAGTCCCAAAATAAGAACTATAAAAGAAATTCTCATAGGCTTTCGGTGACTACTTTCTCCTGGAGAATATTCTTGAGCAAGAATGCCCGCAAAACTAACTCCAAATAAACCCACAATTCCTACCACGATCAACACGATCGCAATAAGAAAAATCAAAGATGTTAGCATATGTTTTCGTTTAGTGTAATTAAATATTACAGATATATATATACTTTGTCAATACATTTTTCATCTCAGCCTCGCAAATTCTCAAATCATTGTATATAATTGGAGTATCTATATCTTTAGCTAAAATATTATCAGATGAGTCGTATCATAAAATTAGTATTAATTTGAATAATTGCCCTATTATGAGCATACCTTTCACAAAGATGATCTAGTCTTATTGTCCAATGAATAAACGACCAAACACCAAGACCTACTCAATGAATAAATTTTCGCGAAGAAGTAAAATCAATAGAGCAAAATAAATACTTTCCAATTGATAAGGGTATTAATTTAATAGTTTTAGCTATATCTATATTATTATTCTTTGGCATATTGTTGAACCTAAAGATAAAAAATATTCCCAACAATATACTACTGTTATTTTATATCCTAATACTATTTTTTATAGCATGAGACATAATTACTCCTGTAATAGATTTCGAAAGAGGAATATTGCCCAGTACATGAGATACGATATTTATACCGATATTTAGTTCATTAGTTAGCAATACTATACTATTCACAGTACTGTATCGATTAGTAATTAGACGAATAAGAAATCTTTGACCGCAAACAAATATGATAATACTGGTATTGTATACTATATTTTTTGGGGTAGCTCTTCGATATTCCTCGTCTCATTTAGTATCCATTATAACATGATGATGAATATGGTGACCAATGTACCTTAGTTATCCAAAACGAATACTATCAATACTGATATCAATACTATGAATATATGATGTAATAAATATCGCACATAGTAAACTAATACAAGAAAATAAATAAAATTTATCATCCTATTCTTATTTATGCGCTACCAAAACTATCGATATACATCACTACTCAACACTGACACAAGTCTATGTGCACCGCTCACAGATCATATCACCACAGACTACCTCGTTGTGGGTGGGGGAGTAGCGGGTCTACACGCAGCCAAATATCTTATCGAACAGTGATGCCAGGTAACTCTCATTGAGAAGAATATCTGTGGATGAGGGATGTCCTGACGCAGTGGAGGTTTCCTCACACCAGATAGTGAACTTGGACTCAGGCAGATCGAGACCATCTATGGCAAAGTAATAGCCAAGAAGCTACGAGACTACGGTGAAGCAGGGCAGCAATCAATTGTATCTAATATCAAACAACATGATCTATACTGTGATCTCAAAGATGAAGATAGTCTCTTACTATGAATCGGCAAAGCTGGACTCCAAGCAGTCCACGAAGAAGAGCAAGTACACAAAGAATACTGATTTGATGCGGAGTTTATCAATTTGGCTCAGCTTCGTACCAAAAACACAGCCCACTGCTATACTGGGGGAGTAAGATATACCAACTGTTATGCGATCAATCCCGCACAGTATTGCCAAGAACTCAAGACCTATCTCATCTCACAATGAGTCAGAATCTATGAATTTTCAGAGATCAAAACCATCGAATCTCATAAGGTGACGACCAATCTAGGCTCTATCACCTTCAAGGAATCGATCCGATGCGTAGGCAAGACCGACCGTAAGCTCAACAAAGACAAAGCAGCCAATACTTACGGTATCATGAACTATATCACCGTCTCCGAGCCACTAACCGCCGAGCAGATCCACGACATCATGCCACTGGGCAATTGTATGTGCCGGGATACGCAGATGGTGTTCAACTATTATCGTATCACGGGAGACAATAGACTTGTCCTTGGTGGTTGAGATGCATTTAATAGTTTTCAGCCATTTGAGATCTACCATGACCATGTAATCAAAGGTGTGATTAAGCAGATTTGGAAAGCATTTCCTAGTCTCAGCGACGTACATTTTGACAACTATTGGTCAGGCCGTATCGAAGCTACCAAGGATCTCATGCCCATGATCGGCCGTGATATGCAGTTCTCCAATCATCTATGGGTACAGTGATGTGTCTGACTTCCGTGGGCGGCTGCTTCTGGTCGTCATGCTGCTCAGCAGCTTCTTGGTGAGCTCACCGATCCAGACCTCGATACAGTATTCAACCCTAGCAGACCATTCCTCATCTGACTGCAGACCAACAATCTCATCCTCAAACCGATTGTCTTTGGTCTCAGTAATGCAAAAGTGATGTTTGGGTAAAAACAAAAAGACACTTGTAAAAAATACAAGGTCTTCAAGAAAAAAATATTCACACTGGATAGCTACTCATTCGAGCAAGCCATATTTCAAGGTCGACTCCACAAACCCTAGCGAGCCTGCTTCATAGTCTTTAGCCTATTCTCCACTTAGTCTCTACTAGAGAGCTATCCAGCCATAATAAGGGAATCGAACCCAATCTTTACAATAAAATTATAAAAAGCCGACAGACATTATGTTGTGAATAAATATGATATAATCAATTAAATATAAGAATCAATAGATAATTAATAAAATATAAAATAAGTAATAATTCTAGTCAAACACATCCATACTATTCACTGCGTTCTTCTCCAACTTACTTCTCGTGTCATAATATTTGATCATCTCGAGCGTGCTATGACCAGTCGCATTGGCAATATTGATATAATCCTCCTTACTATCCAGCGCCAGCTCGATAAATGTCTTACGCAGACTATGGGGAGTGATTTTTTTGTCAATTCAGCAGATGGCTGCCAGCTTCTTAATCAGTTCAAACACATAATCAGCACTGATTGGCTTCGTCAGATCACCGGTACTATTATTCTTGATCGGGGAGAAGATATAGTCAGATACGAGTCACATCGTCATCTTATCCTGCCCAAGCTGCATCAGTAACTCATAAATCGAGGAGGGGAGTGGTATCAGTTTTGTACTTCATCATTTTTGATAGACCGTCAGGTGTGGAGTAGAGGAGTCGATATCACTCCAGCGAAGCTTCACCACCTCATTACGACGCAGACTCATACTCATCAGAGCCAACATCAGATAATCTCTCAATTCTTTGATCATTCCAATAACTATTCACTCTTCATTATTAATTTGTAACTCCAGATATTTTTGTTTCTGATAATCCAATAAGCTGACATACTCAAGTTTCGTCAGACTATCGGTTGTACTATATTTGACAGTCTTGAGCGGTGTGAAGATTTTAGCAGGATTCTTGGGATATTGATAGACAGCCATCAGATATTCAAACCAGCTACTCACTGCGTATGCCTTACGATTAATTGTTGTAGGATTTAATACTTTGTCAGGATTATGTTCATCATACTGATACTGCGTCTTGAGCCAATCCAGGATCTGATGGGATAGCTGTGGTATCGGATACACCTGCAAATCACCAATTGTCATCATCCCTACATAGACACAAAAATCCACCACATCGCGACGATATGCACGACGAGTTTGTGCACTACGCTTAGTCTCCAGCCAACTGTCGATTAATGTACTGATTGGCATTTCATCGGTCCCCCTTGACAAAGGGGGTGGATGTAAGCCAGGGGATTGATTTTGCTCCAGTATTACAGGACTATGGATTGCTTTGGTTTCACGATAATTTGATTTCATAACCATAGTTTAGTTAAAAATTTGATTCATAATATCCTTCAAAATCTCGGTCCCATGGGTCGATTGTCATTCACTATCTAGCTCTGGATGAAATGATAAACCATAGTGAGGTTTATTTGTGTCCTTAATAACATCGATTCCCAATTCAGATGTACCTAATACATCAAAATGATCCAATAAAAAATTACTCTCAATAACAATTCTCTTGTGAGCTCTAAATACAGAGTATTCTTGTCATCAATAAGTAACAGGGTAGTAGTTGCCATGAATTTCACCTACTTTCTCCATTGAGATATAGTCTTGCTCAGTATCATAGATGGTAGCCAGTATCTCATATCACAGACAGATACCAATCACAGATTTTTCCGTTTGTAAAAGTCGTCACTTGAGACTATCAAATATTGGGTTACGAGCTCGATACAAACTTCATCAGCTCAGTACCACAAGATCATAATCTTCAACAAATTGTGGATGAAAATTGATAATCAGCACAATACTAACATCATATCAAAAACCTATCAACAAATCTTTTAAATGTATAATTGTCGATGCACGACCAAAGTTGTCAATAATTAAAACTTTCTTCATTTTATATTTGTATACGGATAAAGAATCTATCTCTATTACGATAATATGAATTATCATAACTAAAATACATAGTAAAATCAAGTGATTTTGCATAGTAAAATCAAGTGATTTTTTTACTACAATTTTAAGGGATTATTTTGTCATTGATTTTACATTGATTCTATGTATTCTAATTCGTAACTTGCGACGCATCGCTAGTTCTTTAGAATAACTCGTAACTCGTACACTATGTTAATCCGATATTACATCACATCCATCATCATCGCAGTCATCATGATTGTCATCGGACAACCCATCTGGGCACTCATACCGGCCATCCTCATGATTGTCATGGCCACCGGTAGCATCCAGTCCAAGCAATCATCCATCCATTCCCTCCAGCAGTTCGCCACTGACAATATCATGCTCTTGTCTTGGGTAGCTCTTATGATCGGAGCTACGCGACTCATGTATTTGTGATGATATGATCTTCTGACTTCACTGATGTTGGTCAGCATCATCACGGTTGTTGCTTATTGTATCGCGTTGGCTTTTGATTATGATGATGGAGTTATTGTCTGGCATCAGGCATCTATTATCTCAGTAATTGGCACAATTGTTTCCATCCTCATTCTTACAATACAACATGCTTGACAATGACAGCAATATTGGGGGATTGGGGCAGTATACTGTACCATCATCGGTGTGATTCTCGTGTCATATGGAGTTCTATCATCGATTGCGAGACTCTCACTACCCTCTCATCTACGCAGTGAGACTATCCTACTGTGGGCTATCGTTATCCCTACCAGCATCATCTTCACCGTACTGTTTCACGATATTATACGAGCATGTGTAGCCACACTACTACTCTACTGACTGTATGGACGGTGACTATGGCAACTCTCCCACTACCACTACCCTACCACCAATCACGAGGAAATCACACTGGACCTCATCCTCAAGTGATATAAAACAAGCCACATCTCTCACATCACTCGCCGATCACGAGTCAATGAGATATTCACTCATATCAGTCAGATTCAGCCCATCATCAGGTCTATTATTCAATACATCCCTGACATTATTATGGCTTGAGCATACGGATATCTGATCATTCATCTACTGCAGTGAGGTATCGTGATGTCTGACTTTATCGGATATTGTATTGTATTTGGGATATACGCATCACTCAAGTTTATCTACCAAAGCAATCCGTCGCTACATATCGACACAATTGCTCAGTCATTTATCTTCTGATACCTGAGTATCCTTGCGTTCATGATCACTGTATTTTCGTCTGATCCAGTCACTGGTAGTGTCGTCGGTATCATGTGGGTTGTGATCAACGCTCTTGTAGTCGCACAATATCATCGTCTCCAGCTATGAGACTATATTCAGACACAACATGTTCAACGGCGAGTATGGGCCAACACCGTATGAGCTGTGATTATCGTATGAGTTCTCGTACAACTCCCCATCGACGGCGTGATGATAATTCCTATTATCTTGATCGTGATGGCAGTCTTATGATTTACGATCGCTCAGTCCTATGTCACCCTAAGGACGCTTAAGGAAACGATGATTAACCCATAGTACCCACCCTATTCTAAATATCAACCATATTTTCAGTCTATTTCACTAGTTTGAATCTCCAGTTAGGAGAC
>JAYSSF010000006.1:0-10092 GCA_043720715.1 bacterium | reverse complement strand
TTTACATAGAGGACTAAGGGAAGATAGGAAATTAAAACTAATACTGTATTTGATTAACTCTAGAGTAGAATAGCCACACCTTTTTTACCATTAAGCCGTGAGTATCTCATTTTCTTACCATAGATAAAAACTCCTCGACCGAGGAGTTTTTGGTTTTTTGGCTTAGTGGCTAATGATGATCTTTCTTCTTCCAGTTGGGATCTGGTGAAAATTGCTGAGTTGCACCATGCCAGCGTAGCTCTACATCTCTGGCTTCACCGGATCTATTCTTCTTGATCAGGACATCGGCAGTACCAGGACGATCAGTATCAGGATCATAATACTCATCTCTATACAAGAACATCACCAAGTCAGCATCTTGCTCGATAGATCATGAGTCTCTGAGATCTGACAGATTCGGCTTTTTGTCTGGTCTGGACTCGACGGCACGAGATAGCTGTGATAGTGCCATGATTGGGACTTTGAGCTCTTTAGCAAGTTCTTTGAGTGCTCTGGAGATCTCGGAGATTTCTTGGACTCTATTGCCGGCATATCTCATGGTGCCTGGATTGATCAGCTGGAGATAATCGATAATCACGAGATCAAGCTGACCATGTTCGATCACGAGACGACGCAGTTTTGATTTTAACATCGGAATCGTCAGGCCCCCAAAATCATCAATATACATCTTGGTTTCTGACAATAAGCTGGTTGCGCTACCCAATTTTGCAAAGTCATCCATGTCGAGCGTTCCCTTGGTGATCTTGGATAGTGGGACTTCAGATACAGAGGATATGACTCTATCGACGATCTGCTGACTGGTCATCTCCAGTGAGAATACTGCAACTGATTTCTTGCCATATTTGGCTGCGTTGAGCATGATATTTAGAGCAAATGCGGTCTTACCCATCGCAGGTCTTGCTGCTAATATGATTAGTTCACCAGGCTTGAAGCCACTGGTGATATCATCCAGACTTGGATAATGGGACATAACTTTATGCTCATCGATTTTACCTGGATCATCAATGATATCCATATATTCTTGAACTCTCAAAGCGAGCAACTTGGAGATGTGCATGAGTGAGTCACCGATCTGATACTGAGTCAGCTCAAAGATCCTCTTCTCAATCTTATCAATGATGGATTGTGTATCTTCCTGACTGTAGACATCTCCGATGATACTCTGACTCGCCTTGAGGATGCCTCTAAGGATGGATTTCTCCTTCACGATTGTGCAGTACTCGTAGCATACTGATGCGGTGAGTAGATATACTGATAGCTCGAGGAGATACTCCTGTCCACCGACGAGGTCGAGTTGTCACATCTTGGAGAGTTGATCACTGAGGGTCACGATATCGATGGTTCTACGTTTGGTCCACAGCTCTTCCATCGCTTCCATGATGATACTATGTTCTTTTTGGTAGAAGTCGGCATGGGTGAGTGCAGCACCATCAAGCACATAGATATTATCATTATCAAGCAGGACGCAGCATAAGACTCATTTTTCTGCTTCGATATGATGTGGGGGGAGTTGGAGATCTGCAATGTTCATGAGTCAGAGAATTTAGAGAATTTAGAAAAGTATGAGAATTTTGATTAAGCACATGGTAGAGTCGATGGGACGTGTAGCTAATCCTTTAGGACTTGCCTCGACCAGCAACAATATGATGAATATAGTTATAAAATAGCCTATTTCCAGCCTAAGATTCCTCATTGTTTCCACAATCTTCTCAAATAGAGAGGCTTATTTCTTTAGGTCATAAGTAGTCTTTTATTCCTGATTTTGAGTCCAGATCGGTATGTTTAATAATGCTGAAAGTATCTGTGCATTCTCATATATTGATTTTTTATTGCCGTAATCCATTAAATTTATTCTTGAATTATTCTTGAATATGAGATTTATTTCATAACTTGTATAAGTTTTATCAAAGTCATCTTTTTTACGGATTATACAATCTTCTCACAGTATTTGTATTGCACATACTTGATTGAGATTAGTTTTTTTTCATCATAGTGATTTATATATTATTTTTTGATTAAGATCTAGAGTGTATCAAACTCTTAGATCTTTCAATAAAACTAGCAATCATCATAATATAAACACACATGAAAATAGCAAAAGAGGTAATTTTAGTGACTCATCTTTATTGTAGTTTAGTAGAAAAAAAATAACTCATAGTCCAATAATAATAAAAATAGAATCAAAAATTAAATTCTTAATTGTTGATTTAATATAAATCATATTATTTTTTCATTGTATAAGTCTTCTTGTTTTGAAGTTAGCTCAACCACCAACTAAAGGTTTCCAGGAGATGTCTTTTTCATAAACATCACTAGAACTTAGTAGATTATTCTGTTTTTCTAAAGAGCTAGTCATTGGCTATAAATAATTGTAATAAAACTTATATAAGCTATGCTATTGCCACTTCACCACATAGGTCTCCTTGCTGATTGATCTACAGGCTTTGGGTTTGAAGACTCTGATATTATTTGCTCATCGGATATCCTTGCACTCTCTAACAAACTCCTCAAATCCTGGCCCCATAAAGATTTTGATCGCAAATTTGCCACCTTGCTTGAGGTAACTGCGGTAGATCCATAGCGTATCTTCGAGGATCCCGATACATCTGAGCGCATCAATATCCTTCATCCCAGTAGTATTGGGAGCCAGATCTGACATAATCACGTCTACCTTGCCGATCTTATTTTCTTCAAATATCGTGGTTCCCTGCTCGATGTTGGTCGCATCACAGACATAGGCGTGGACGTTTTCCAGGTTTGGGACACTCGGCTTGAGGTCGATACCGACGATCTTGGCTTTACCTCAGGTGACACGATGAGCATACTGGATCCAGCTACCAGGGCTACATCCGATATCGATGATTGACTTGGTATGATGATCGAAGATTTTATATTTCTCATCAATTTCCTGCAACTTAAAAGCACTTCTGGCGACATAGCCATATTTCTTTGCTTCGTGGAAGTAGTAATCTTGAGGATTGAATGAGATATTAGACATGAGTTAAAGATAGGAGGTTAGAAGGCTAGAAAGCTAGAAGTTAAAGATAGAAGGTTAGAATTAAAACTTAGAAAGTTAGGATTGAGATTTTGTGCGTAAATAGCTGATAAATTTGCCAAGTTGGTTAATAATTGACTGTGTTTGAGAGATAAACTGATCTTTTTGTTCGAGTGAAATATATCCGAAGTCGTGTGCAAAATAAAGCATGCTTTGAACTTCAGCACATGATCACTTTGAGATAAATAAGAACTTAGCAAAATCTCTTGCTGATGATCTATTGCTTCATTCCGCGATGTTATTTGTTATTGTTATTGCGGCTCTCATGATCTGGTCTTGAAACCCATAGTTTCTAAAAGATTCATGATAAAATATCTTTCATAGATCTTTACCTAATTGATATCCACTCTGCCAAACTTCTATTTCTTCAAAGGATTTTTTCATCGTAGAAGATTTTAATATATAAATCTCACTTTCTAGCCTCTTAGCTTTCTAGCCTTATTTGAGTTTTTTTTATTTCTTTTACAATTCATGCTGGTTCAGTATTTTTAACTTCGAGGAGCTGGTGCATGATACCATTAATGAGCTTGCCGGTTGTGATATCTTCATATGATTTGGCAAGTTCGACGCATTCGTTGATGATGATACTGGCCGGAGTAGATATGACTTTGTACTCCGTATACCCTAGTAGCAAGATCGCGCGGCGAGTCAGACTCATCTCATCATAGTTAAACTTGTCAGTATATGGTGTAATAAGCTCTACGATTAGTTCACGATAGATCGTATATCCCGCTGCCAGCTGCATTACGAAGTCATGATCATAGTCGGTATGCTGACTATTGGTGTGTTGGGGGAGCTGATGCTGTGCGATGAAGTCGATATCCTCTTGCATGGTACTATCATCCATAGCCTTGATAGGCTGAGTAGGAGTATCATCTTCGACTGCAAGCTCCTCGTCGCTCATATCCAGCCATCAGGTAAGTTCAGCAAGATCTTCATGAGACGGTTTCTCTATAGCTTTAACTTCATCGATTTCGAGTGGATGTGCTATGATATCTTCGTTAAATAATCTTGCATAATAGTACAAGAATACAAGCTTTCTGGAGAGAATTCTGGATGAGGTTGCAGACATGATATGGAATGAGTTAAAGAGTTAGAGGGTTTTAGTTATAGTACATATCGAGAAGATATGTTTTTACTTGTTCATAGATAGCAGTATGTCACTGCTCATTTGGGTGAAGTCCATCAGATAAATCCTGTGAGTGAACGGTATTTCGCAATGATATAAAGTTAATATTATGATTAGTTGATATTTGTTGCATAAGACTATCGTAATGTTTGAGATCTTTATTGAAGTAATATTCTTCACCATATCGTGGGTTAACCTTAACTTCATCAATAGGGAATCATCCAACCAATACAATATGTTTTGAGTATTGCTGTGCTATCATAATAATTTTTTCTAGATTTTTTATGAATTCCTGCTCATCAATAAGTATATTACCAATTATTCATACATGTCTTGGGTCATTTGTCCCTATTGCTATCATGATAACGAGTTCTTCTTGCTCTGATTGTGTGATGGACGTAATCTTTTTGATATCATATTCAATAAACTGTGATACTCCGCGACTATCATTAGAGCTCACGCTCAGATTATATACTCATAGTCAGTATTGATCGTAGGTACTCAAAAAATATGTTTTGAGTCTTTCGACCCATCCTCAAGCTTGATTATCAAATGCTCATCGAGCAATACTATCTCCGAAAACAAGTAGTTTCATGTGCTATATATAGTATTGTTGTATATAAATTCCAGTCTAAGACAAGAAAAAACCCTACATATTATGTAGAGTATTTAGTCTATATAGATGGGATTTATGCATCAATCACATTTGTGTTTGCTTTTTTGGTCTTGATCGTCAAGATCTGCTTACCAGCGTAGAATCCACATGCTGGACATACTCTATGATTGAGTTTGATTGTATTACAGTTTTGGCAAGTAGATAACGAAGCCTTCTTGATGATCTTCTTGATCGTGAGAGTCTGCCAAGTACTATGTCTTGTACGTTTTCTCGCTATGGAATGTTTCTTTTTTGGTTCTATCATTGGAAAGAGAAGTTAATAACTAATAGCTATGAGATGAATAGCGAATTTACTATGCTTGTGATACAGATACTGTAGTCTTGACGTATCTACGACCATCAAATCTGAGGCATCTTTTTCTACCAAAAACCACTACACCATCTACAGTAGCGTGAATTGTATAATCTCTACCAACATAGGTGTTGAGACCTGGTTCCATTTTGAGACCTTGTTGTCTTACGATGATATTACCTGCGACGACAGTTTGTCATCAGAATGCTTTGACGCCACGATACTTAGGATTGGAATCTCTTCCATTCTTGGTACTACCGGCAGCTTTGACGTGAGCCATATGTGTTTGTGAATACTAAAAGTGATACGCTGATGTATAATGATGTCATAGCCAAATGCAATCTGAAATATAAAAAAAGTCAGACCTTTTTGAATGATCCGACTTGCTATGAGTGTTTCTTATTATTTTATGCTGTTACGAGTTTTTTTGATTTAAATCATGATGCACGAGCAGCAGCAGGAACCTTTGATTGTATCTTCTTGGTAGTGCTTGATTGAGTTACTTTGGTAGTAGTTTTTTTGCTTGCAGCTCTTGCAATTTTTGCTACTCATTTTACTGCTTTTCTGATTACTTTATTGCTCTGAGTGTCTTTTTCTTGGTTAGCGTGATTTGAGATTGCATCAATCATGTCGATTGCATTTTGGAATCTCTTACTCTCAGTAATTCTCTTGGTATAGATTAGTCCTACGCAGTACTTGCTGCATCACTTTGCTTGAGGTACTCAGATTTTTTTCATGATTTTGGCAGTTGTGCAGTGTTCATTATTGCTTTTGCTTTCCACGATGACAATCTCATTGAGATCATGTTTGATACCGCTTCTGAGATCTTCAAACTGAAACCCAAAGTCGATTGTTACCTTTTCTCCACTATCTTTAGCACATAATGTGATTCTCTGGTAGCGAGTAGCCAGCGATGCGCTGAGTTTATAGTGAGAAGATTCACCATTGAGTGATTCATAGATACCTGTTACAAAGCCCGCAGCTTCTTCGGTCATTTTGCCATGCTCAGCAGCAGGACACTTATATCTAAACTTACGAGTCACCTTATTGATCTTATGCTTATACTCAAAGAAACATAGATCTGAGCTATCAGTATAATTTCTGGTTCTGACTTTATTTCTCATTTCATTACCATTCTCATGTTCATAGAATAGATCGCTGTTCGCAGTGTCCATGTAGATGTTATCATACTGGAAGATTACTTTATCTTTGATTTGGAGGATAAGGAAGTTCTTCTTAAGTTCTTGGATGAGCTCATCCGCTTGAGCATAATTGATCACGTATTTGGTATCTACTCTCTCCATGAGAGACATAGTACTATTAAGTTGATCAAGTGTGATACTGTCAAATCCATTGAGACTGTGAGCGAGAGTAGGGTTCATGGTGTGGGTGTTGTATATAAGGATATAAATGGTTAGAGATTGATACACTGGACCTAGTCTTTTGTTGTTTGCTTTTTCAAACACATCACCATTATACCATGCATTTTCAAATACTGCAAATTTTTTGGGTAATATTTGTACGATTTATTTGACTATTTGAAAAATAATAATTGAATATGATATCGATTTGAGTAAAGTGAGAGAATATCTTTTTTATCCTGTCGTCATCGCGAGCGTAGTATCACGGAGCGTGGCGATCCATATGTTAGTTATAATATACTGGATTGCTTCGTCACTCGTACCTTGTTTCTCGCAATGACGAGTCCTCTAAGCACATGTCCCATATTATCATCAAAACAACATCAGAGATCCAAGCATTCCGTGAAAGCGGAGCATACTTGACTGAGATTCTTACAATATTACGTGATGCAGCCAAACCATGAGTTAGCCTCTTGGAACTTGATCAGATCGCACAATTATATTGCCAGAAGCACAATATCAAAGCATCGTTTCGCTGATATCAGGGCTTCCCTGCGCATGTGTGCCTGTCGCTCGATGATTGTCTGGTGCATGGGATCCCGGATCAGAGAGTCCTCAAGGATGGAGATTTCCTCAAGATCGACATGGGTATTACTCATAAGGGCATGATCTCTGATGCAGCAGTATCAGTAGTTATCTGATGAGATGATAAAAATCTACTAGCGGCTGACTTATCTCGTGTGACCAAGGAAGCATTGGATGTGGGCATTCAACTCCTGTGACCATGAGTATCGGTATATGACTGGGGAAAGCAGATCGAACAATATATGAATAAGCATGGATACAGTGTGATCCATAGTCTGTGTGGGCATGGAGTAGGTCGTAAGCTCCGAGAGGCTCCATATATCTACAACTATGCAGATCAAGACGGCAAAAAATCCAAGTTCCGCCCTGGGATGATCATCGCTCTGGAACCTATTACTGCTATCACGAGTATTGATACTCGCACCAAAGGCAAAAACACTCGAAACCTGTACACTACAGATGGAGATCTTGGTTGCCAGTGGGAGTATAGTGTTCTTATTACTGAGACTGGGTATGAAGTACTTGCGGGGGTACAATAAATTTTCTAGGATTCCCCCTTCTTCCAGTGGCTGATTACTTTTTTGATCTGAGTAGGCTTGCTCATAAGATAGGTGACTCGTCCTGCTGTAGTAAATATTGTATACCAGATACTCACATAGATAATTTCTTTACCGAATGATCTCCAAAAACTCATACTCCACTCAAAGTGCTGGAATATATCTACTAATTGATTTCCGTGGAGAGTGATCGGTACGATAAATGATAGCATTCATAATATCCCTGCTGCTAAATAACATCATCTTTCCCATATACTTAGAGGATGTCACATAATAGTGCCAGTAAATCACCTGACGAGGATGATAATGTCTCCAATTAGTCGTAGTTTTTCTGCTCCGACTCAGATAATATACTTTGCATGGAATTTGATTTTTTCTCGCATGTACTCATCATATATGATATACGTGGCAAATTCAAGTCGATTTTGACGATCACTTCACTATATATAGTAGAACTACTATTTAATTATACCCATGGCAAAACAACTCAAACCAAAGCTTACCTATACAGTCCAAGCTACGAGCGGACATGCGAGAGCGGGGACTATTTTGCTCAATGGTGTGACGCTACAAACTCCAGTATTTATGCCAGTAGGAACAAAAGGCACAATTAAAGGTATGAGCACCGATCGACTTGATACCCAACATTTGGGAAGTCAGAATCCAATTAATATGATTCTCAATAATACGTTTCATATGTACCTGAGACCCGGTGATGCTCTTGTCAAGGAGTTTGGATGATTACATCAATTTCAACAATGGGATAGGTTAATTCTGACTGATAGTGGTGGTTTTCAGGTATTCTCGTTGGGTTTATCCAAGAGTGGGAAGTCTCTGGTCAAGATTACTGAAGAGTGAGTACATTTTCGTAGTCCTTATGATGGGAGTAAACATTTTTTCTCACCTACTGGTGTAGTAGATATTCAGTGCAACCTCTGATCAGACATCATGATGGTACTGGATGTATGTGCTCCTACTGCCAATATTACGAGACGCAAAGTAGAAAACTATATGAAACTTACTCACCAGTGGGCAGATCAGCAGTTTGAATATTTTCTAAGTAAATACGATGATGTCAGAGGCGTGTTGTTTCCTATCATACAGTGATGACTGGATCTCGAATTGAGAAGTCAGTCTGCAGAGTACCTTAGTAAACGAGCTATTGATGGTATTGCAATCGGTGGTTTAAGCGTTGGAGAAACAAGAGAGGAGCTTAATCATGTCCTTGATCATTTGATAGACAAGCTTCCTGTAGATAAACCCAGATATCTCATGTGAGTAGGAACTCCCGAAGATCTCATCAATGCAGTGGCAAGGGGGATTGATATGTTTGATTGTGTGATGCCTACAAGGATCGCTCGCCATGGGACTGCGATGAAATTGTGATGAAATATGAAACTTACTAATGCTCAATATCGTGATGACCAGTGAAAGTTGGTTGAAGATTGCAATTGTATGACTTGTACTCGCTATACAAGAGCATATCTACATCATTTGGTTAAGGAGGGAGAGATCTTATGAGGGACGCTGTTGTCTTTACATAATATTGCATATCTCCATAACTTATGTGAGGAGATGAGATGACACATCGTCGCAGGAGACTTTGATCAGTGGGCAAAACAAGTATTGGCAAGGTAGATTTGCAAAATTAGTCAGATCTGACTATAATCATATATGATCAAATTAGTGACTCGTATTGGTACTATTATGTGTGTGTGAGTAATGCTCATGGTTTTTGTGTGTAATACGGCCAATGCATGACCGATTAGTTGATTAGGGAAGCCTGATATTATCAAAACTCTCACCAACGATCCAAGTAAAGTGATCGATGATTCAGCTATTATAGGAAATCCGATTACCGCTGGTAGTAATACTGTAGTAGGTAAGAACCCTGGATTTAAGGGTAAGATTGAGTGATTATTCGATGTTACCAATACAAGTTATACATCGGTGCTCAGTACCACGATGCAGAAGATACAAAATTTTACCAACTGGGCGCTTGGTCTATTGGCACTTATCTGTGTTATTTATCTCGTGTATCATGGAGTGATGATGCTCATCAAGTTTGATGATGATAAAGCACAAAGCGAAGCACTATGATCGATCAAGACTGTTGCTTGGGTATTGGGTGGGATCTGACTGAGTTGGATGATTGTTTCTTTTGCTTTCTATATTGTGAGTAAGCTTACGTAAACTTATATTCTAAATAAATGTTATTTGGTGTTTTTCTATTATATCATAAACATAAGGACTTTCAAATCTGTATTTATTTGATAATGAACTAAGCATCATATCATCTAGCGATGGATTTTTTAGGATAAGCTCTACTATCTCTACGTTAAGGAAACGATGATTAACCCATAGTACCCACCCTATTCTAAATATCAACCATATTTTCAGTCTATTTCACTAGTTTGAATCTCCAGTTAGGAGACTT
>JAYSSF010000005.1:0-4176 GCA_043720715.1 bacterium | reverse complement strand
TTATAGGTGAATAGTACTTGAGTTACTATAATCATGATGCACTATCTTTGCAATAGGAAGTAGTTTTAATAACTAATGTTAGGAATATGGGCGTAAATACTTGACAGTATTTATAATAATAAATTATGAATTGATTTGAGTATTTAGTAAATAGTTCTCTAGAAAGAGAATATCCTACAGTATTTTCTGCTTTATATGACAGAGTAGAGGATAAAGAAACATGACTTCGCACAGGTGAAAAAATCCCACGAGACCAACAAAATCTTGATTTTTTGAATAGTGAAATTACAAGAATGATGGTTGAAAAATATAAGATTCAACTCTCACAGTCGCTTGATCAAACTACTTCAATTTTTTTAATTGATGGAAATAATAAGAATGAATCACATATAATGTATGACCTATTAAAGCAGATTATAAGTAAATATCATGATTTTATCAAAGATAACGATGAGTTGGTTGAACATCTAAGATATTTAGATCCAGAGTTTGACCCACAAAAGCCACTAGATGGTGCGCGAACTAATATTTCTCAATTATTGATCAGAGAGCAAATAGAACTAGAAGGCCATGCCCCTATTTTTTGGGAAGAAAGATCTAAAATATGAATTTGATCAAACCCAATCGATTTACTTGCGTACTCTAAACAAAGTTTGATTTTTGATCTACTATGAAAATGTATTGAGGAGGCACATTGAAAGTGATGAATTTCACATTGTTATTGTATTAATCCTCAGTGATTAACTCACCATGAGCAAAAGACTTTAGCAAGAATGCTCGAGAGATGATATCTTTGATGATTTTCTAATTCATATTGTTATCTCAAGGTTCGTAATATTGCATGATGATGGGAAACTTATAGGAATTTTTGATGAAATCATCCAATTCAGTGCCCTCATGACTATTCGACTCATTCATTTACTCAAAAGGATGTTAATGATACTAGAAGTCAGCTTATTTAAGTAATGGCTTCATACTTTCCAACGCCACAGCGGAGATAGAGTTCTTGGGTGAGCCGTCAATGAGCCTATCACTATACACGAGATAAATCAGACTATTGGATTGATCATCATAAAATCTGACAATTCTGAGTTTCTTGAAGAAGAAGCTCGAGCTTTCGTTTCGGATTTCTTCGGTCTTGCCGATGGCTTGAGTAAATGAGATAGGGCCAGTCTGGCGACATGCGACTGACGCGTCACTCGTATCTTCGGCAATACCCAAGCTTCACTTGATACCTCATGTCTTGGCACGAGAGTAGAAGCACGTTACTCCCGCAACCTTGGGGTCTGGGACCGCACCCACTTCGATCTTATGATCTGCGCCAATCAGCTGGAATGCGGTATCGACAGACCCGATTTTGTATGGATCACTGGGTTGACTAGTTGCTCAAACCCCTCCGCCATCGGCACCTCCCCTTGTCCTTTGCGGGATTCCCTCCGGTCTCAAGGGAGACTGAGGATTGAGGCTACATCCAGAGAGCAATAGTACGATTCATAGTACTGAGATTGTGGTTATTATTTTGGTATTCATTAAGACTTATTTAAATAATAGATATCAACCAAATCCTTCGAGTGTGTTGACTTCATCTTTCTTCTGACCATTTGCATTGGTGAGGATGAGCTTATACTTGCCTCAAGTAATGATGTATGGAGTTGACTGCTCTTTTCACTGAGTATTGCTAAAGTTATTGATATGGAGGTCAAAATCAATCGTTGTACTGACTCATCATGTTGCGATAGTGAGTTTGTTTTTATCAACCGAGAGGCCGTCGCTCGTGTTGGATATAATCGAGTAGTTATCAATCTGCATCAATGTCTTGTATCAAGCAATATCGAAGATTCACTGATTGTTGCTATAAAATGAGAAGTAATTGTTGGCACTTCCATCATATGGATTATTTGTATCATAGTTGCTGATCTTGAGTATTGTCATGATATTTCTGGCCAGATCCCAGGTACTGGATCATGATAACTGGCTGACTTGTTCTGAGTTGAAGACTTGTCCTACTCGGCCTGTACCATAGGTCTGTGCGAGATAATCCAGTGAACCATATAGTGTACTCGCATCACCAGTACTCAGTGTTACTGTAGAGGTGAGTAATCATTGTGTCTTGCTGAGTTGATGACTGAAGATCATACTTGGGAGACTATAGATCGCAAGTGCTCATACGACGACCAAACTTGCTAGTCCGATGATCCACTTCTTACTCGTCCAGATTAGTGATCCAACTCACATGATGATGATCCGTGTGATAAGTGCTACTACCATACCTCTATCAATCGTCCACCCATACTGTTGCACTCTCATGATAAGTGCTCCGATCATCAGTCCACTCGTCACCACAAAGCTGATAAATAGTGCACGATATGATTTACTCAACCACAAATTACCACGCTCAAGAGGTAGTAAAAAGAACCATGTCAGAAGTCAGAATCCTACATATCCAGCAACCATATAGACGAGCTGTCCTTGTGGCCATGTACCAGTAGCGATGATCTTGATACCATAGCTGATCAGGATGAGTCCGTAGATGACACACAGTGGCAGGAAGATATATTGTCAGAAGATACGCATCCAACGAGGATAATCCCCAGTCCTGCGGACAGCCCCTTTGCCAAGGGGCAACGTCTTGCTATCTTGTTCGGTCGAGGATTGTAGATTGATCAACCAGATCCATGTGCCAACACACAATACGCTGATGACTCCGATATGTTGGTAGATATTGCTATGGATCGTAACATCAAAGAGAAATTCGATACTCGCCAAACTGGCTGCAATACCTCCCCACAGGATGAGACCTCCGATCACTCACTGTGCGAGTGACATCCATCGGTGAGTAAACTGTGACCAAGTCAGGTCCTGAGAATCTTTATAGTTCCAGGCAAGCACGACTGATGGGATAACCCAAGCGATAATGATGCTTCCAACGATCCATAATTGCTGACTATAGACGATGTTTTCGATCTGCTGTGGAAGTAATAACCAATACCCTAGTCACATCACCAATGCTCATAGTGACACATATTTATACGATGGCTTGGCGAGCGTAAGTGGTAGGGTCAGAGCTCCAGTAGCTAGAATCTTGAGGAGCGTATCCATGATGGCACTGTTGTACTCTTGCTCGATCGCAATCATCCATGTGACTGTCATGATAAGGACGATGAGATGTGTGAGTGGATAGGTTTGTAGTGATATGATCCATTGATCAAGCACTTTTGTAGACAAAAGTATAAAGAAGGCGCGGAGACGTGATAGCATAGGTTAAAGGTTAAAGGTTAAAGGTTACACGCTTTTTTATTATAATGATTGAAATGCCTGTATCATCTGCTCGACAAACTCTTCGAGTGGTATATTTAGATAGATCTCACAGTTCCTGACATGCTCGCGGTCTACTCCTGCTGCAAATGATTTATCTTTGATCTTCTTGATGACTCACTTGACTTCCATACCGTCAAATCCGTTCCCCATCTGTCCGCTGTCGCTACCAGTGTGAACATCGCTTTGCAATCTTCTCATCCTGGAGTATGCATACATCAGTCCACTGAGTTCGTCGATACTGATGAGGTATTTCTGGATGAGAGTGGTCGGTTCCAGCCCCGTCTTGCTCGGATAGTGAGTACGGATATCTGCGACTAAATCCTCCGTCAGCTTTGCTGCCACCTCCTTTCACAAGGAGGGACTCATTGCTATGGTGAGTTGATCCATGATTTGAGCAAACTCATCTCACAAGTGCTTGCTTGCGTCTTTGCCGATGTGATCTCGGTCGATATCATGGAGGAGTCAGGTAATATACCAGCGGTCGACATCTTCCCCCAATGTTTGAGCAAACCAACGCATGAGTCAGCCTACTTGCTGATTATGTAATAGAGTGTCGGTAGCATATGCTGCGAGGAGCTCGTGGGCGTGAGTATGTTCCATCATGTAAAAGATTAAGAAGTAGATATAAGAACTATAGTAAAAAATAAATCATAAGCAAGAGTTTGCAGACACAATGTGTTGACCAAATGGTGGACGAAAAAAACTCATCAAATGAGATGAGTGATTGATCTATTACTAATACTGTAAAAGATATATTAGGGAAACATTGCAAAACCTCACAATATTCTCAAAAATCATCGTAATTATCATATCGTGAAAGGTTTGCTGTCATGTGTTTCCTCGAGAAAACGCTGTCCT
>JAYSSF010000004.1:0-10216 GCA_043720715.1 bacterium | reverse complement strand
AGCAATGAATTATTTTTTTCAACTCGTAAAGAGATAATTTACTGTATTTTATAAGCATAGTTGACTATATGGATACTAGTCTTCTATGCAAGAGCCTATTTAATATTAGTGCTCAGTCACAAAGTATTATATCTCACCTTTATATTTCTACATGCTATACGATTAATATTGACTTTTGTGACAAATTTGATCAATAAAAAATCCCGATATGAATCGGGACAAACCCCTCCGGCCTTTAGCCACCTCCCCTTGTCAGGGGAGATTAGAGAGCCTATGCTTCTACCACTTCTTTACCCTTATATTTGCCTCCTCATGTAGTGCCACATAATCATCCACAACACGATCCACCTTTGCAGCATCTGAAGTCGAGTGAATACTGACCTGCTGTGAGCCAAATAATGATTGCTGATGCGATCGCAAGTGCGAGTGGCATCCAGATATTATATTCACCAGATGTGGCCCAGCCCAGCGTATTCATTGCTCCAATAAGGATGATAATCGCGAATACTGCAGCAGTACGAGTCATAAGACCCAACACGAGGCAAAGTCAGATAAGTAACTCTCCAGCTCATAATATAGTAGTCCATGTGGCCGCATCGAAGAACGTAAGACCAAGATTGTGGAATGCTCATCAGATCATAGCGATGTTTTCTGCTGGGACAGCGCCGAGCTTACCGATTCCTCACATAATGAATAATGCTCCTACGAGAATTCTGAGTACGAGTGATACGATCGATTTTGTGTTCATAATATAAGGATGAGAAGAGTAAAAGCGAATACCCGAGAGAGGGTATAAAGGATAAGTATGAAGTACCTATTAAGTGAATATACAAGAATTCTGACTTAGATTGCAAGTGATTTTTGTTTATCGTGGTTTTGCATTGATTGTGAGAAGGAAATCAGTAGATTGTGTATAGATTTTATTACCTTATTCAATTGGCTCATGAGAACTCTAATTTCCTCCCTTCCATCACATATTGGTGAGCAAGTCACGATCAAATGATATGTCTATACACTTCGTGATAAGGGGAAGATTGCGTTTCTGATTGTAAGAGATCATACAGGTTTGACTCAATGTGTACTTGAGTCTGTAGATGAGATCGCAAAACTCCACGGTACTCAGCTAGGAACAGTCATTAGTATTACCTGAACCGTCAAAGACGCTGCTCAGACAAAATATGGGGTGGAGCTTGGCGATTGCGTTGTGACGATACTCAATGCTGTAACTATTGCCAACGATATCGATATTAGTAAGGAGACAATCAATCTCGATCTTGATGGTTTGTTAGATCATCGTATGTGGACACTTCGTCATCCATACTGGACACAGGTATTTCAGGTGGCAGCAGTAGCAGAATCAAGTATTAGATCATTTTTTGAGCAGAATTGATTTACTCAGATTAATAGTCCTAAGCTGATTGGCTTCCCAACAGAGTGAGGGGCAGAGATTTTCTCAATGGAGTATTTTGGTAAGACGGCATATCTGGCTCAGAGTCCACAGTTTTATAAGCAAGCGATGGTAGCAGTGTTTGATCGTGTGTATGAGATCGGTCGTGCATATAGAGCAGAAAAGTCAAATACATCTCGTCATATGTCGGAGATTTTGATGTTGGATATGGAGATGTGATTTATTGATTCATTTGAGGATATTTTGCAGATGACAGAGCAGTTTATCACATATACGATCAACACGACTTGGGAGAGGGCTTGAGATAAACTCACGAAACTAGGCGCAGTCAGACCACTGATTCCTCAATCAATCCCTCGTATCACGGTGACTGCATTGCATGAGTTGATGTTTGCTGAGACAGGGGAGGACTACCGTAGTGATTTGGATGTGGCCCCAGCAGAGGAGAGGTTTATCTGTGACTATGCGGCGAAAAATTGGTGATCTGACTTGGTGTTTGTGACTGAATTCCCATGGTCAGATGCAAAATTCTATCATCATCAAAATCGTACAAATCCTTCAGTTGCTGATAGAGCTGATCTATTGTTTAGATGAGTGGAACTTGCTACGACGACACAGCGTGAGGTAAACTATGGTCACTTGATACAGCAGATTAAAGATAGGGGCATTAATCCTGATCAACCAGGTCTGGAGCATTATCTTGATAGTTTTAAATATGGAATGCCTGAAGAAGGTGGTTTTGGTTTTGGTATCGCCAGATTTATCCAAAAGTTGATCGGTCTTTCGAATGTAAAGGAAGCAGAGCTTTTCCCAAGAGATACAACAAGATTGACTCCATAATATTTTTTCGATGACTTATAACCCAGATCTCGAAATACAACAAGACATCCCTTTAAAAGAGAAGCTTCTTAAGAAGGGTTTTTGGCTATACTTTTTTGCATTTCTGATTGCCCCGACTGGATATATTATCAAGCTCATTGCTGCGAGGACGATGTGAGTGGAGGATATTGGATTGTTCTACTCGATCTTGTGATTGATTGGTATTATCTCGAGCTATAATGATTTGGGTCTGACTGAGTCATTACAGTACTTCCTCCCTCGTTATCTAATTGATAAGGATTACGCAAAAGCAAAGAGCTTATTGGTTACAACATGGGTGATACAGTTTGCAAGTGGGGTTATCATCTGAGGCGTACTTTGGTTTATGGCACCACGATTAGCAGAACACTACTTTCAATCGAGTCAGGCTTTGCTTGTTCTCAGACGATTTTGCTTGTATTTTCTTGTGGTGAATTTATTTCAGGTGATGCAGTCGTTATTTCTGGCCGCCCAGGATACGAAGATGAGTAATGGGATTGATGCTGCGAGGATGTGGATTATGCTGTGAGTATTGATTGTGATACGACAGCGAGATACCGCAACTGTCAATATTATGACGATGACTTATGCTTGGATTATCGGCTTAATTGCTGGTATTGGTATTGCATTGGTTGTATTTTGGCGTCGTTTTGGTCAGATGATGAGAGAGTATCCGATGATTTGGGATAGATGATTGGCTTATGAGTGGATATGATATGCGTGATGGATATTCCTTGGGACCAATGCTAGTGCTTTATTTAATCAGGTAGATCAACAATTTGCTTTATATTTTCTCGGTAAAGAAGCAGCTGGATACTGGACCGTGTATCTTTCTCTGTTGACTGCTGTGTATCTTGTTACTTCACCGCTTTCTTCTTATTTATTTCCTCTTGTCAACGAATTAGTTACAAAGAATCATCAAGATAAATTGCAATTATTGATGAGATACATAGGATTCTGACTGCTATGCTGTGTGATCGTTATGTGATTATGAGTATATTTCCTTGGCCCACGAGCTGCCACACTGTTATTTGGACCACAGTTCGCATTAAGCGGTGAATTATTTGCTTTCGCTTCACCATTTGTGATGTTTGGTCCTGCGATTTGATTTGCATTTCAGTATCTTGCTGGTATGGGTAAGGCCAAACAGAGAGTATATATCTTATGAATTGGACTGCTTGTTAACATTATAGCAAGTTTTCTATTAATATGACCATATTGATTGAAATGATTAATTATATCGATGGCATTGGGTTATTTGGTTATGGGGCTAGGTGTTGTTTGGGTAGTAAAATATTCAAAGAATAAAGTATAAAGAAATTTATAAGATTTTCTATTTTCTATTATATAGTACATGAGATATCTAATTTATCTATTATTATTGATAGCTGTAATTTCTCCTCTTGGAGTTTTTGCGTATCAACAGCAATGATTTGCTAGTTATAGTGAATCAAGCCAGTGAATATCGTTTCAGTGTATTCAGCAGTGTTTTATTTTATTCTGAGAAAAAGGAGGTAATGATAGCGTTACGATCAAATGAATCAAAGGACAATGACAAGTTGTTGTATGAACGTTAGGTCAAAATGGACAATTGGTGCCACTTGGGCAGCAGAATGTAGTAGCAGGACAGTCAGATTATACTCTTATCATCAACTCCTCACAAGGAACAATACCTTCTGATGCGCAACTATGAATTGTATTTGTGGGGAGCATCAGTGCAATCAGTGCTCAGGTATCTTTATGATCCTTGTCTTTTTGAGATAAGGTTGTTCAATGATGGAGGTGATTTTGGACTAATGAGGGTCTTATGCCTTATAGTATTAATCTGAGATATGGCATCAAAATTATGGGCATTTCTGTTGTAAAGATTTGATATATAGTATTTATTGTGATATTATTGTGGATTTTATTTACTTGAGCTCATAAGAAACAAAAATCAAAAGCTATTTTCTATTATGGGGTATGTATTGTTCTCTTTTTATGAATCAGAAATTTATTTAACTGGATCAATTGGACTACAACTTGATTAGAAAATTATACTTTTGCTAGTAGTGTGGATCAAAAATCTTTCTTTGATCTTTGAGATTATATCACCTTTGTCGATAAGATGAGAGAAGCTCTTGATTTGGATGATCAATTTGGATGAAATGATTGCACTATTATGAGTCAGTGACAATCTCGACCGTTTGTTGCCCATCTTGATAATGTGTATATTAAACCCTGTAATCCAGTTACAGATAGATCTAAGGCAGATTATCTTATCTATTACCATCAAGCAATTTCTCAAGAAGACTTATCAAAACCTAAGCTTTTGGAATTTAATGGTTCGTTTGTTTTAAAAAATAACTAATTTTGTATATGTTTCACACATCTTTTTCACTGTTACTACGGTCGGTTATTACAAATATTATTGTTCCTCTTATACCATGAATGTTGACCATGTGGATATTGACTGGTACAAGATGGAAGTGATGATTACTCTATCTTTTTTCTTGGTTTATGGGTGTGTGAGTAATTGCAAACCGGATGTTTGATATCCAGTTTATTTGATTTGGTATTTGATTGTGGGAATATTTGTGATTGCTGATAGCCTTAATAGGATGATTCCTCCTCAAATTATATATTACAAAACAGTCATTAGGAGAATATCTATTAACTCTTAAGATTGAAATTCCTGTTAGTGAAATGAGAAAATCTTTTTCAAATCTTACGAGAATAGAGAAGATTCTGACTTGGATTGCCGGCGTCTTTGCTATTGTGTTTATGATTAACTCATTTGTATTTACCTCTCATATGCCAACCTATGCGGATGATAGTTTTGGTAATCGAAATAGGCCTATTGTTCATATTCTTCACGATTGATGAATTAAGCTTTTTGGTTCCGAAGATGAAATTCTCGCAAGATCGAGATTATGATATCCTCTTCATATCCCCATCTATAAGACTATTATTTCTCAGTTTAATGGGTGATATAATGATGTCTATAATAATCTCTTCCAATATTTTACATTATTATTCTGATTGATCTTTATTGGTATAGTAACATGGCGCCAAACTGGAAATATCTTTGCCTCGATTCTCCCTATTGGTTTGATCTGTACACTACCGTTAGTATTCATCCATAGTGTAGAGTGATATATGGAATTGCCTTCAGCTATGTATTCAATTTTGGTAGTGCGATTATTGTATGATTTTCTTATAAAAAAAGATAGCGATAGTATCATTCTGGCATTCATTTTTGCGTGTATTTTGTGTTATGTTAAGCTTGATTGATTGGTGGTATATCTCCCTGGTATTATTTGATCATTTTTATTAATTTTGTATCTCCAGTGATCATTTTTTGATAGTATTAAAAACTTTTGTGTTCGTAAATACAATCTTATTGCAGTTTGAAGTATCGCATTATTATGCTTTATTCCATTTCAAGTAGTCAGATTATACCATGGTTTGTGATTAAATCCTTCTGATGCTTCTGGTACAGAAAAAATTGGTCAAACGATTCATCGAGAAATATTTAGTCAGTTTAAAAACCTCTTTATTGATGAAGATAATTATGGAGTCTGACTCATCATATTTTGACTAATGCTTTATCAAGCAATTTGTTTATATCGTGATAAGAAATTTGCTGAATGTTACTTCGTTGTTTGTACTATTATGATCTTTATTATTATCACCTTAGTATTTCTTCTTACGAGTAATTATCAATGGGTCATGAATCAAACCACAGTCAATAGAGTGTATACAATGATCTTTGTTATTTTATTTAGTTTTATTTGAATATCTTATCATGAATCCAAGTAGTGAACATAGAATTGAATCATTTGGAATGAAAGAACTTTCTCGGCTTGATAGATTGATTTATGCCATGAGAGTCGCTTCGATTAAGAAGTACTGCGAGTGTGAGTGAAAAATAGTCATGGATGTATGATGCGGCTATAATGCTGATTTTCTCAGAAAAATAGGTAAGCTTTATCATCCAAGCAAGATGATTGCTTTTGATCTTAAGCTTAATCAAGAATTCCTACTGAAAGAGGGAGTAAAGAGTATTGAGTGAGATCTCAATAAAGACTTCCCTCTTGATGAAAAGGTAGATCTTATTTTTGCGACAGCAATTCTTGAGCACCTGGATAAACCTGTGTGATTTCTGACTAATTGTCATAAGTATCTTAATCCGGGTGGAATTCTCTTACTCACTACGCCTAGTATCCGATCACAGCCTATTCTTGAATTTCTTGCTTATAAAGTTAGAATTATCTCTGAAGAAGAGATTAGAGACCATAAAGAGTATTTTGATAGAAAGAGACTTCGTGAATATTGTACTAAGGCATGATTTAATTTGGAAAAGATTCATCATGAGTATTTTGAATTCGGTATGAATAATTTAATTGTAGCTACTAAAAGCTAATGGTCTTGTTGAAATATACACTATGATCATGATTTTTTGCAGTTCTTGATATTGTTCTTCTGTATATTTTTACAGAGTATGTGTGATTATATCATATTTATTCTTCCGTCATATCATTTTCGATCTGTTTGATACTGTGATTTTTGTATCAAAAATGCTATACTTTCTCTGACACCTCTCATCAATTTGTTGTACAGTTTATTAAGTTTGCATCATTCCAACTTGCATCATATGGTATGTATGTTCTTATCTTGTGGGTATGAGTAGATTATGTGTGATTGTATTATGTGTATGTAGCATGATTTGGTAAATGTGTTTCTTTTGTGTGGAACTTTGTCATGAATCACTATTTTAACTTTAAATCCTAATTCGATCAAGATATGAGTCAGAAATTATCAATTATCATACCATGTTACAATGAGCAAGATAGTATTCTTGAGATTTTGACTAAGATTAATGAGGTCAAACTTCCATATGAGACAAGCAAAGAAATTATCATTATCGATGACTATAGTACCGATGGAACGAGAGATGTTTTGAGATCACTAGAACAAACACAGTATCACGTGAAATTTCTTGATCAAAATTATGGTAAAGGGTATGCTGTGAGACACGGTATTGGTATGGCAACTGGGGACTATGTGATTATTCAGGATGCTGACTTGGAGTATGATCCTCAAGATTATGTTGTTTTATTAACAACTCTCATTGACCAAGGGCTTCCTGTGGTTTATGGTTCGAGGAGGATGAACAAGAGTAACAAAGCTTATTCTTCCAAAATCCACTATTTGTGAGCAAACATTACTACGATTCTTATTAATTTGTTATATGGTGTGAAGTTGACCGATGGCAATACTTGTTATAAAATGTTTAGAAAGCAAGCAATTAGTGATATGGTATTTGTGGCACAGAAGTTTGACTTTGACCAAGAGCTGACTTCCAAATTTCTTAAGAAATATAAACACATTACCGAGATACCTATTCATTATTATCCGCGTAGTAGTAGGGATGGCAAGAAGATTAATCTATATGATTTTTTTCAAGCTTTGGATGTAATTATCAAATTTAAGCTTGGTTTAGGTAGATCACAATGGACACTAGCGAAAATTTTATTGTTGTTGGTTGGTTCTGTTATCTTTTTTATCATTCCCCTCGCGTTACTTGTTGCTAGTTGATTTTATCAGGATCACAATTATTATAGTATAGGATTGGGTTTTTTGGCTGCTGATATTTTTGCGTATTGGATGGTTAGGATGATGTTCTTTGGCAGTCAGAGAATCCCACTACTATCCGTTATCAAAGATTATTTGATTCATGCTGTTAGTATCATGATAGTTTATTTTGGAGGAGTTTATTTTTTTGTAAAAATTGCTCAATGAGTCTGACTTTATCAGTGATTATTTTTTGCGATTTTAAGCATCCTACTTGTAAGTGGCGGTAATTTTCTTACTAATCTATTTAGGTGATTGAGAAATATGGAGTAAAGTGATTATTAGAACAATAAAATAATAAAATAACAAATTAAAACTTTTTATACATTTCTGTTTTAATTTTCCTATATGGACAAACACGTGCGGATTACCGATCCGCCCCTACGTAGGAAACTACATACTCTGACCTTTATAAACCTTAAAAATCAACCTAATGAAAAAAGCTCTAATTACATGAATTACAGGACAAGATGGATCGTATCTTACTGAACTATTACTGTCAAAATGATATGAAGTACATGGCATCAAGAGAAGATCGTCCTCATTTAATACTGATAGAATTGATCATTTGTTTCATGATATTCATACGACTAAGGTAAAGCTGTTTCTTCATTATGGAGATATGACTGATAGTGCAAACCTGATTCAGTTGGTATCAGAAATCAAACCTGATGAAATCTACAATCTTGCTGCTCAAAGTCATGTGAAGGTCTCGTTTGATATGCCGGAATACACTTGAAATGTCGATGCGATTGGAACATTGAGACTGCTGGAAGCTGTGAAAAGTGCTGGATTGGGTCAGAATTGTAAAATATATCAGGCATCTACTTCGGAGCTTTATGGAGGTATGGAATACAATATGCCTGTGGATGGTTATACAGAAGAATCACTGATGCATCCTCGTAGTCCCTATGGAGTAGCGAAACTATACGGCTTGTGGATTATGAGAAACTATCGTGAGTCGTATGGTATGTTTGCTTGTAATGGTATCTTATTCAATCATGAGTCCCCACGTAGAGGTGAAACATTTGTTACCAGAAAAATCACAATAGCAGTAGCTAAGATATCCTTGTGACTTCAAGATAGGCTATATCTAGGAAATCTCGATGCTCGTAGAGATCGATGACATGCTCGTGATTATGTGGAGGCGATGCGGCTCATGCTTCAGCAAGATACACCTGAAGATTATGTCATTGCAACAGGAGAAACTTATACGGTGAGAGAGTTTGTGAATCGATCTTTTCAGGAAGTATGAATCACTATCGAACGAAGAGGTGAGTGAGTGGATGAGAAATGATATCATAGTACAACAGGTGTTTGTTTAGTTGAAATTGATCCGATGTATTTCCGTCCTTCAGAAGTAGAATTGTTACTATGAAATCCTGCGAAAGCGAAACAACAACTTGGACGAACACCAACTACAAGTGTGCAAGATATGTGTAAAGAAATGGTGGCGAGTGATCTGCGTATTTGTAAAAAAGAACAACTGATTGCCCAAGCGGGTCTGTCTCATCAAGAATAGTAGTACATTTAGATTTTATGTGAGAGAGAACGCCCAGTAGATCGTCCCCATGAACGTAATAAAAATAATTTGGGTTAAGGACGCGCCAAACATCTATCGGACGTACTGCCGTTCGTCCCTACGCAGGTATTTTATAAACTTTATAAACTCATGACCTCTTCTTCCTACTTCCAGCAATCCGTACAAACAATCACTGATTTTATCGCACAATCGCAAGCCAAACTCGAAGAAGTCAGCAAGCTTTGTATCCAAACCATTGCACAGGGTAATAAACTCATGATCTGTGGTAATGGTGGTTCGGCTGCCGATAGTCAGCATTTTGCGGCGGAGATTGTAGGGACGTTTTATAACAAATCAAGAAAATGATTGCCGGCGCTGGCGCTTACGACCGATACATCCATCATCACGGCAGTGGGCAACGATTTGGGCTATGAGCAGATCTTTGCAAGGCAGGTGGAGTGACTGGGGCAGACATGAGATGTGCTAATTGTTATCTCCACAAGTGGCAATAGCAAAAACTGTATCCAAGCGATTCACCAAGCTAATAAGCAATGAAATATCACCACAATCTGACTCCTGTGATGAACGGGCTGACTACTTAAGGATCTGTGTGATCATAGCCTGATCGTTCCATCGAGCGACACCCCCCAGATCCAGCAAGTACATCTGTGTATTTATCATTGGATTTGTATGGAAATTGACAAGCACTTCAGTTAAGGAAACGCTGAATAACCATCAAAGTAGATCTTGATTACAAAAGTTACAATTAGCTATGAAAGTCAAATTTGTGGTTCAGGACAGCGTTTTCTCGA
>JAYSSF010000003.1:0-29794 GCA_043720715.1 bacterium | reverse complement strand
GGCTATTTAACGCCTCAAGAGGTGTATATGAACTATGAAAAAACGATATGAAAAATCAAGTGAAATTTAGTGGTGCAATAGACTTGTATATGTTCCTTAATGAACTAAAAACTATATAAACTATTTTGTATACAAAGTCAAGTATAAATGAAATCAGATCTTCAGCGTTTGATCGAGTTGTTTGCAATCACAAAATCACTATAGTAGATTCAGTATTTTAGCACTACCCAACATCATGATCAACTGTCACAATGTACACAAATCATACACCACTAATGGTCAGACTGTAACAATCTATGATCAGCTCAACTGGAGTGTCGAGCGCTGATCCAGTGTTGCGATTATGTGACCATCATGATCTGGCAAGTCTACGTTGCTCAATATGCTATCATGATTGGATCTACCCAATATGTGAGATATTACGATCCAGTGAGACATGATTACGTCCATGAGTGAAGATGAGCGTACTCGCTGGAGATCGAGACATATTGCTTTTATCTTTCAGCAGTTTCACCTGATCCCCAATTTGACCGTACAAGATAATATCGACCTCGTGATTGATATCTCGGGGATAGAGAGAAGATTTAGTACTGAAGAGATCCTACATAAAGTCTGACTTGATGGGTTTGGAGCTCGCTATCCTCATCAGCTCAGTGGTGGTGAGCAGCAGCGTGTGGCTATTGCGAGAGCATTTGTATGAAAATTACCAATATTATTGGCTGATGAACCAACAGGAAACTTGGATCATCGCAATGCGGTGATGATTATGGATCTGATGATGCAGTTGCATCGTGAGTTGGGTACGACTGTCGTGATCATTACTCATGATCCTGCGGTGGCAGCATATGCTCAGACTCAATATGTGCTTACTGATGGATTATTGAATCAGCAATAAGAACTATTTTTTTTAGCTTTGTATTTTCTCATGATCAAAATATGATGGATGATTATACGCTCATATCGAAAGCGTATGATAGGTATGTGATTGATCTTTGCGGTGGTGATACTGATGATTACGATGGTAGATCAGATTGTGGTCAATATTGATCGTGAGATTGATGTGCAGACCAAGCCACTAGTAGGAGCAGATCTGGTAGTAGAGTCTTCGCAGGTGTTGTCTTGAGCTGATGCATTTGCAATACAGCAGATCTTGAGTGGTAAATATGAAAAATTGCTATCATATGTAGAGTTTTATAGTACGGTAGGTAATACTGACAACCCAAAGCTTGTACAAGTGCAGTGAGTGCAGTCGTGATATCCTCTGTATGGAGAGATCGTCGTATCGATGATCGCTGATGGTCGTACGGTGACTAATCCTAGTGATTTTACTGGTGCATTGGTTGATGAGCAGACCTATGAGTTGATCTGAGGTTCGAGTAGTATCCAGCTTGGAGAGCTTAGTGTGCCAGTAGTATGAGTCATCATTAGTGCTCCAAGTGCTGGTATCAATATCTTTGATGAAGGGAGAAAGGTAATCATCCCCTATGAGCTTGTACAGAGTACATCACTGACTGATGTATGATCGAGAGTAGAATATCAGTGGCAAGTACAACTCAAGGATGAGTCAGACGCTACCAATCTTGAAGAGACGATAGAGACTCAGTTTGAGAAGAAATATCAGGTCACGCTGGCTCGTGATCGTATTCAGCAGCTATGATGAGTGACTGACCAACTCGATCAGTATGTGAGCTTGATCCTGATTGTGACGGTGATGCTATCGCTGGTGATGATGGCCACTGCGACGATGACGATGACGATTACTATCAGGTCTAGTGTAGCTATGATGAGAGTTTTGGGTCTGACGAGAGTGCGTATCGCTGCGATGATGATAATGCTGTATGGTAGTATGTTTGTTATTGGAGCTGTAGTATGAGTTATTGTGTCTCGTATCTTGTTTGTATCGCTTGCTACGATTGAGATTACTCAATGATTTGTTTGGTCATGGTCTGTAGTGGTAAGTATTGGGCTGATCGCATGTATTAGTTTTGTAATTTCGTGTTGGCAGCCGTTATGGCAGCTGGTAATGACTCACCCACTTGCACTACTGGCCAGTGATGATGCTATAGTAAATCGCGATCGTATTGTATCGCTGGGTATCTTATGAATTTGATCGTGGTTGATTTTATGGATCTTGACTGGTTCGTGGTTGTTTGCACTTATTGTAGTGGTTGTTGCTAGTATGGTGTTGTCATGATGATATTGGTGTATGATGTGGTGATTCCGTATGTTGACAGATAGAATGCAGACTATCAGGCAGTCATCATTTGGTCGGTTTGACGCAGTGAGGCATATGACCATCCCTGGCAATCAAACCTGACTCCTCGTATGATGATTGACGATGGCGTTGGTGAGTTTTTGTGTGATTATATCGGTATCGGTGAGTTTCTTGGATCGTCTGCGTATTAGTTCGGTAGATCAGCCAAACATCTTTGTGCTCAATGTGCGTACTCAGGATATCGAAACCATCAAGCAAGTAGACCCTCAATCAAGACTGTATGATACGATCTTGGGCAGAATCCAATCAGTGGATGGGGTTAGATTATCCGATTATCTCGATGCTCGTGAGTTATGACAGAGATGATGAGAGTTTACCAGAGAGTTTAATATGACGAGCATGACACTGAATAATAGTCCGATTGTAAATGGAGGCGCATTGTGATCATGATGAGTGTCGCTTGATCAGGATTTTGCTCAGAATTTATGAGTATGAGTAGGTAGTCGTCTGACGCTCAATATTCAGGGGAGGTCATTTGATCTTGTTGTTGCAAATTTGAGGAAGTCGATCCGTACAGGTAGCGAGCCGTTCTTCTATATGCAGTTGGATAGTAAGCAATTTGCTCAGGCTCCGAGATCGTGGTTTTGGATTACTAGACAAGAGTCGAGTCAGCTTATTGAGTTTAAAAAGCAGATGATCGAGAAGATCTGACCACATCTGTCGTTTGTGGATATTGCGGCGATTATTGATCTTGTGACCAATATCTCTACCAAGATTATTGCGATTATTATTGCGTGTATGAGTATCATCATCGTACTGCTATTATGTGTGAGTATCGCGAGTAATGAAGCATCAGCACTCGTCAGTCAGCAGTGATATCGTCTGTATCATATCTTGGGCATGACGAAGGCTGACTTGATACGCAAGTCTTGGCGTGTGGTGTGATTGTATGGTTTGGTAGTGATGGTGTTGGTGCTTATATTAACAAGTGCGATACTGTGGTATATCTACAGTCAAGCGAGTATCTTGATGTGGTCAGCGTGATCACTCGTTCCGATGGTCGGTGGTAGTATATTGACGATTGTAGTGATGATCGGTTCATATTGGTTGTTTCATCGTGCGATTATTGCCAAGATTTAGTTGATATGTAGTCGTAGAATTCCCTTTGATAGAGGGATTTTTGCTGTTTTTAAAAAATCTCTTGTTTATGAGAGTAATTTGCTCTTGTAAATGATGTTGATTTGATTATATGTAGTTATGTTTTAATACGGTAAAACACCATATTGATTCTCATGTTAACACAAACTATCAAGATTTATTTTGATATTAAGAAATACTAGAATATTATGTGTGTTTTACCGCGTAGTAAATCGATCATAAGTCGTGAGTATTCTTTCAAATAAAGTAGTCGATTTACTATACAGTGATACAAATTATTATGAATCAAAGTCTCTATACACAACATCTTAAGCTTGTTACTGATACCTTGTGGCAAATCTCGGATCAGTCAGATTTGTGACATTTCCTGGAAGATATGATGACGCCTCAAGAGATCACTGAGATGGGTGAGCGTATCAGACTGGTGCAACTACTCCTCATGGGCAAGACCCAAAGAGAGGTTGCAGCAGAACTATGAATCTCTGTCACTACGGTCAATAGAGGTGCTCGCATGATCAATTATGGAACCTGAGTTTTGAAGAATATTCTCAGTTCTTCCTAATGGAAGCTAAAAACTATGTTTTTAGTAATAAAAAAAATTTACTTCGATGTTTTACTACATTAATACAATATAATATTATGAATAATCAATACTCAAATTTAAAAACATATAATAATCCTGAAGACTATATTAAAGAAAATAAAAATGGCGTTGTATTGACTGGTTTTAGGCCTAGTAATCCTAAATGATCTACTGAAATAGTGGGTCTTACCTTATGACATTATCTGCAACTTAAGAAAATTACTGAAATTGTGACTAAAACTAATAATGAAATTTATTGTATTATCGCAAATGTTCAATGATATAGCGATAAGTGAAATCGTCAACATGCTGATTTATTGAAATTATGTACACAAAGGTATTTAGTTGACTGATTAGCTTGATGACTTGATCATCCAAGAATTAAGGTCTTTCTTGAAAGTGATGTTCGCTGAGTGGTTGCTAGTCTTACTGACTTAATTCAATCTCATTTGCTGGTTTCTGATTTTGATAACTACTTTTTGGATTGAGATACAGGAGATAATTATTTTATGAAAAAGCTTTTAGAGCAAAGAAATAAGTGAAAAGCTGAAACTATTTCTAATATATTTACCTCTACTACTGGACAGATAGCTCATCTTATGTGAGTAAGAGCAACAGCAGTTCCTTCTTGAGCTGATGAAATGCAAAAAACTAATATGACAAATTCAGTGATTCAAAGATTGAACAATGAATTTGATTTATGACTACCAGCGATGTGCGCAATCTGAGATGATAATATGCTACTATGATTAGATGGACGTCAAATGTCTACTAATTATGGTAATTATATTCTTATTACTGATTCTAGAGAACTAATTGAGAAAAAAATTAATTCAATATCTTCTGAAGTTGTTATATGTGATCTATTTCAAAAGCTTG
This sequence comes from bacterium, assembly GCA_043720715.1. Classification (GTDB taxonomy): domain Bacteria; phylum Patescibacteriota; class Gracilibacteria; order Absconditabacterales; family Absconditicoccaceae; genus JAYSSF01. The sequence continues at coordinate 24,959 of JAYSSF010000003.1, read as the reverse complement.
GTTATGTCATAGAAAATCAAGCTTGATTGGAAGCTAATAAAGTTATCTTGATTGATATTGTTGATTGACTATTAGCTCCTGTTCGCGAAAAGGCTTTTTTGTATGGAAATGATATCAATAAGGTTAAAAATTTCACAGAAGAGTGAGCTCATGATTATCTTAGATCAACTAATTGAGTTATTGCGGATATTGAACAAAAAATCTTTTAATTTGTAATGTTGATTATCTTGTTTATAACTTCTATGATTTACTATTTATTTGATTGAGATGTTGATACGTTACGGCTGACTGATTGCAAATTATCATCGTGGATTTACGTCTAACTCACGCCTCGTGATTTGGTTGCTATGAACTCCATGAACTCCAAGAAACACATCAGACAAAGAGTTGACACATCGATTTGCGAGTGGTTATGATTTTGTAATGCCAGAATATTATGGTTCTCAGCGTAGCGATGGAGATTTTACGCCACAATGATGTATTGATACACTAGTCGATACCTATAAATTTTTTACGCAATGAGGGAGTGTACAAGATATCTGGACACAAGAAGAAGTAGCATTTGTGGGGTATCAAGAAGTGGTTGTGGTTGGTAGTAGTTTTGGATGAGCATGGGTTGGAAGAATTACTCAGATATTACCTCAGATTACCAGAGTGGGTCTTATTAGCCCGGCTATTGAGTATTCTAACCTTGGACAAATATGATACCCAGAAGAATCGTATGATGAGTTTAAGAAAATTTTACAAGATGGATGATATGGTCATATGTATCGCAGTGCTACTGGATGAGATCGAGATACTTTTTATCAAGATCAGCGATGACAGTCATACGATGAGATGATACAAGAGTTGAGTACCAAGAATGTATTCATCGCACATGGTGATGAAGATGACTGTGTGCATGTGGGTAGATCTCGTAAGTTGTATAAACAGCTACAGACTGCCAATCCATCATGAAACCACGCCTATCTCGAAATACCTAAATGATGACATGGATGAATCACCAAGCAGATCGGAGTGATAGAGTTTTGTAAGTGGTTACATAAGGACAAGTAAGAAGGATAAGGACAAGTAAGAAGGATAAGATAAAAATATTTATTTACAACTAAAGAAATATGGAAACCTTTGAGAAATTACAAGTGTGGCAAAAATCAAAGACTTGTACTTTGCTTATTTATCAGTATTTTAAAGATAATAAAGATTATAGTTTCAAGGATCAGATCCAAAGAGCTGGTGTTTCAATTATGAATAATATAGCAGAATGATATGAAAAATGAACCACCAGAGATAAACAAAGATTTTTCTATATTGCAAAGTGAAGTTGCGGAGAAGTGAGAAGTATGTTAGTTTTAGCACTTGAATTAAAATACATTTCCGAGGAAGAATATGATTTTTTACATAAGGATTTGGTTGAAATTAGTAAAATGTTGCATTGATTAATACAAAAGATAGAATTCTAACATTTAAATACTTGTCCTTTAATCTTGTCCTTGTCCTAAACTATGCTCCACTATCTTTCCTGAACCAAACAATGATCTTGAGATCAAGTCTATCTGATTAGTAATGCAGGCTTCGGGGTGCGCGCATACTATGCCTGACATTTCACCAAATGAGAGTGGTATCTGTATCCAATTATTGATGATAATCATAAGACAGTGATCTACTATGCGTTTGATACTGATGCGCAGATGGAGAGGTTTCTGGAGATGGCCAAAGTTGCTGGAGTGGGGCCCAAGCTTGCATTTGCTCTCAGTAATGTGAACCAAGATGAGTTATACGAGGCGATCCAGTCCATGAATCTCAAATTTCTTCAGTCAATACCTGGGATCGGACCCAAGCTCGCCAAGAGGCTCCTGGTAGAGCTCAAAGATACCATGACCAACGATGAATTGGTCAGACTTAATATTGATCATACACTATATCGTGATATTGTATCTACTCTGACAAACCTGGGGTATAAGACTGCCAAGGTCGATGTGATTCTCCAGTCGTGTCCGCATGAGCTTACGAGAGCGAACCTGTGAGAGATTATGAAATACGTGATTACTAAAATTAGCTAATCTCTTTGTGTTTGATCCAAATATATCATGCACTGATACATCCCATCATCGCAATAGAAATATACCAAAATGCGTATGGATGCTCAGCAAGTGGCATCGGTACATTCATGCCAAATAGTCAGGCAATTAATGTAAGTGGAAGCATAATCCCAGAAAACATTGTTAACCAAAGCAATGTGTTGTTGGTATTGACTGTCATCAGTCAGTTATATGTATCGGTAATTGAGTCGATATTCTCCTGAAGAATTCCGATGTTGAGCATAATCTTCTGGTGCCTATAGAGTAGATCGTCAAAATATACTTCAAGATCTTCGGTATAGAGTTTTGGGAGTCATTTCATCGTTTCCTCAATGAGTTCTTCGTGTGTACGGTAATTATAGTGGAGAAACGATATGTTTCTCTTTTTGATCATGAGGTCGGCGAGAACTTGCTTGTTGATCTTATGACTGAGTAATCATTCTTCGAGTCTGAAAACATCGGTAGCACTATTGGATAAGATTCTCGTAGTCTTATCATACATCATATCGATCATCTCGTAGAGGATATAATATGGTGTGATTTTATATTTTTCGTCTGACTCATACTCTTGGGACTCTTGTGTGAGCCTGTCTTTGAGTGCTGTGATGGTATTGGTCTCAAACCTCGATGTCGTGATTATCCAGTTTTTGCCAATCGTGATTGTCATCTCATTAAGAAGATATCTTTGAGATTTAGTATTATATTTTGGGAAGTGGATTACGAGTGAGAGATGATCATCGTAGACATCTACTTTATCCTGAATATGAAGTCCGATCAGATCTTCAGCTACCAACTCATGGATTTCATATTTATCAACAAGATCGGTGATTTGTTTTTTGCTTGTTTTAGAAATGTGAGTATTGGGTTCATCATGCCATGAGTTGACGAAGTGGTGTCGTGTAATGTTTTTGATATCAACTGAGAAGGACATAGTAAAGGACAAGTAGGAAGTAAGAAGGAGAAGAATAAACTATAAGTATTATACCACAAAGTAGAACATATAGTGCATTATACCTAGAATGGGATCAACTCATACTTCATAATTAATGCACTACGTAGTATATTTCTGAATGATAGTTTGAGTTTTATATGAAATCTACTATAAATCAAGTCAGATATGATATTTTATCAAACTTATATTTGCATTTTGGCTGATGTATGGTTATAATATTAATGTTTAGTATTTTATCATGTTACAGAATATGGCTGATCTTGCACTACGCTGAGGATGACAACGTCGTATGACTCATGCTGAGATGAGAGAGATGATTCGTCAGATGAAGCTTGCACAGCGTAAACTTGATGGGATGCAAGAAACAATACAGATGACTGAGTTAACTGATGATATTGTAGCAGAGAATCTCTTAGAACAACTCAACGATGATGATAAGTAATTTACTATTATAATTTTATAACAACATATGGCAGTAGCAACACAAGACATCGTAATGAAATATATTCCTCAAGATCTATGGGATGCTGCGATGAAATATGAAATTGCAGAAGAATTTATCATTCAGATGCCTGACTTGATCGAGTTGGTCTTGAGATCAAGGTCTATCGATAAGCCTGAAGATAAGCAGGGCTGGTTTTCTCTCCTTCCACTGATGAACGATGATCAGATCGCTAGACTCAGAGAGATCCTCACTAAAGAAAAAGTAAAACTCGCCGAGATCGAGCAGAAATACGAATCGAAGAAGATCGATATCAAGAAGAAATACTTGTCCAAGTGGCAAGAAATGAATCAAGCTGAATCTGTCCAAAAAGTGAAAGCAGCAGAAGCAGCACATGAATCCAAAGAAGATGCAGAAGCGGAAGCATTGCTTAGTCAGATCTAGCCTCCCGTCATTGCGAGGAGCGAGGTACGAGTGACGTGGCAATCCAGACATATAGTTTATTATAATATTTTAACTGTCAATAGTTCGTCACTGATGTGGTGGGCTTTTTTTGATTTTGTGGGAGGGGAGGAGTATAATGGGGTAAGTATTTTATAACTGATATATAATGAATTGATATGATTTATTAAAAGAGGCTCTTGGAGATAAGGCCAATGAGATGCTTGCGTCTATGCAGAGCACAACAATGGAATTATTCAAAAAAATGTGATGAGATGAAATCAAAAGAGTTGCCGTTGAGGTAAAAGCTGCTTATGAGAAGACAAAATCAGTTGCGGATCAAGAACTAACTAATCTTGCAAACAAAGTAACATGAGAAAAAAACGTCTCTAAAAAGATAGAATCAACTAACTCAACTACAAAGGAATCAGAAGTTATAATGGCTCCTGCGAGTACTGAATCATGAGTTCAACAACCAGAAATCATCCCAAATAGGAAATTAGTAGTATTTGATGAGTCTCTTGCTGTAGTTACATCAGATGCATTTAAAGATTTTCGTATCAAAAATGGAATTGATGGCTCAAAACTATCTGCTGAGCAGCAAGCAAATATTGACGCATTTGATAAGGTACAAGCAAGTTTAAAAACAATGCTCGATAATGCCAATACAAGATGAATGTCTGAGAAATTTATCAATAAAGCATCTGCTGTGATGACGCTTGATTTTTTCAAGAATCTTAAGACTGGCGCATGAGCTGATTTTTCTTTGGTAAGTAAAAAACCTATTACTACTCTAAATTCGACAATTAATGGTGTAGCAACCGATGTACAAAAATCAATGAGTTCGTTTACGGATCAATTTGAAAAATCAGGATTCAAAGATATGGCTTCTACTGCGACATTTTTTATGTCAGCAATTAATAATGCTTCAGCAATCACTAAAAAATGGAACAATTTTTTTGCTTGGATCGGTGATGGAGACATGACAGGATGATCGCTCGAAAATAGTCAAATGTCATCAATTTATACGCTATATCAGTCGTGTGAGAATGGTTACCCAGATGATAAAACTGTTGATGGGCTTAAGACTACGTGAGATGATAGTGTATGGATATCTGATCAGATGAAATCCATCAACATTCCAGCGCAAGCTCTCAAAATGATTAATGAAAACACAAAACAAATTATTGATACTCTTATTAATCCTGAAAACCAGAAATCGTTACAGAAATTTGTCGCAACATCTGAATCTGTCATTGATACAGTAGTCGCACAACTTGGTACATTTGGGATAGGAATGGAGCAAATCGAATCTCTACTTGCATGGTTTGGTAAGTTTTTTGAAAATAACGCTTGGATCTGATCTGCGCTATGAGTTGATTTAACTTCGATTACCTCGATGTGCTTGGGTAAGTTATCTCCAAAAGAAGAGAAAACCCTTACTATATTTCTCAATCATTATCAGAAACTTGATGGCACATGAGTGCACGAATGGGAACAGTATATTACTGACGATCCAGAATCAAAAAAACAATGAATCATTAGAACTATCAATTTGTCAGCTATTAAGACATGACTTACTACGATGACTCCATCGGCTTCATTAGTAAGTAATTTTGCTGGTGAAGATGTAGTCAAAAGAGCTACCTACTTTGATAAAGATGAATCATGAGCATTGACCGTGCTCAAATCTTGGTCTACAATTTCAGATGCGGATAAGTGAGTTGTGGGTGATTACTATCTCAAGGATGAAGCAATCATCAAAAACCTCATCAAAGATGTAACATGAGCTGAATGAGATGATATGAGAGTAGTAGGTAGAGCAGCAACATGATATATGAAATGAGCGAGAGGTGATAAGTTTTATGATACCTATATGAGTAAGCATGTGAATGATAAAAAAGAAGTAAAAGATATAAATAAAGAAGAGCTAGCTAATAATGATCAATCTTCCTCTCCTGAATTACAACAATATTCGCAATTAATTATTTCTGAAGCTCCAAATAATATTAAGAAAAAGTTTGGGCTTGAGACGATTTGTTTTGGTAGGGATTCAACAATTATTGATCAAACAATTACGAAAATTGGTCAGATGAAAGGATGGAATGATACTCAAATGTCTAATTTTCCTTTATGAATTGCAGCAATTTACAGTAGAGAGACTAATCTAAATCTTACTATCGCTAATGCAGACCCACATCAGGACGGTAAGACTCAAACAGCTTGGTGATTACCTCAATTTTCACTGGTTGGGGATCCTAAATTAGAGGCTCAGCGTCATTTTACTAACTTTACTAAATCGCCATATGGACAGTGAATTGACTTTGGATCACTTACTGATCTAGATGATCCAAGATGGCAGACGATAGCATATTTTTGATATCTTTTGGAGAGAAAAACATGATGAGAGTTATTTGGTGCTTTAGCTCAACTTCCATTAGTGAAAGACCATCAGTTAGCAAAGAAAATGGTTGTAAACGAAATTCAGTGAGCTAAATTTATCGAATGAAAAAAAGAAAAAGCTTATACTTTCTTGCAAGAAGATACAATATGAGAATATCTCAAACAGGCACCGGTATTTGCTTCAAAGAAAGAAAATACTAATTCTATATGAAATGTATAATAATATTACTCCCTCCCTCGGGAGTTTTTTAATTATAAATTTGTTGCTTTTTTTTGTATAGACAGATGTCTATTTTGTCCTTGAACTCTTCAAATAGATTATATAAAGTCGTATTGTGGTAATTTGTATTCCCATTTTCAACGATAAAATATGTATCTACAAAATACTGAGTTCTTATTTCTATCACTGATTGATATTCTTTTGTTATTCCAAATGAATGATAGAGGGTGTTTTGTAATAACATAATTAAGTCATAGTCAGTATTTTGAAGTCGAATGTCTATAACAAAGAAGAACTTATTTGTGAAATATTCAATTCTTTCATTGTCTCATATGATATCAAAGTATGTTTCCATAATTTGTAGGATGTCGTTAATATAGTCAAATTCGCTGTTGATAATAATATTATAGTTATTGTTTACTTTTTTTTGAAAGTTTGCTAGTTGACCAAGATGGTTTCAAGTAATGTTTGCAAGAATTTGGGTCAATTCATCCCCTATATTTATGCCATACTGTTTATCGCATTGTATTGCTTTATAAACGTAGTATGTGATTATCTTTTTCTCTGTTTGATATAGTGGTATTTGGTATCATTCCCTTTGTACTAATCAACTCATTTGACATATATTATAAATAATATCTGAATACATATTGATTCTGTCTATTAAATGCAAGTGAATTTTCGATGAAATTTCCTTGATACCATCGTCAACATGAGTAATCTGTGATTAATGAATTATCAAACTTTTTTGACTCCAAAAATATTTTTGATGTGATCCCTTTGGGGATAGAAATTTTTGATCATTATCTTTGAATAATAGAAATATGTCGATAATCGGACGCATTGCCATATGTCACTAACTATAACCTTTAACCTGTAGCTTTTAACCTACCATGATAGATATTAAACTTATCCGCCAAAATCCTGAAGCTGTGAAGCAGCTCATCATTGATAAACGCAGCAAAAATACTAATGTAGATCGTATCTTGGAGCTTGATACTCAGCGTAGAGACCTCCAAGCTCAGATCGATACACTCAAATCTGACCAAAAGAAAGCTGGTAATACTCCTGAATGAATCACTCTTGCAAAAGAGATCAAAATCAAAATTCAGACTCTCCAAGAGCAATATGATGCAATTGAACCAGAACTTATGCCACTGCTCAAGGCACTCCCAAACTGGTATAGCGATGATACTCCCATCGGAAAGGATGACTCAGAAAATAAGATCATCAAACAACGAGGTCAGCCTAGACAATTTTCATTTACCCCTAAGGATCAGGAAGAACTTCTGACAGATCTTGGATGTTTGGATAGAGAGAGAGCGGTCAAGATCGCTGGTGCGAGATTTGTGTACTTGCTTGGAGATATTGTGATGTTGCAGCAGGCGATCATCTCATGGACCTATGCAACATTGACTAATCAGTCAGTAATTCAGAAGATTATTGCAGAGTGGGGGTTAAGTGTGAGTGATAAGGCATTTACGCTTGCGTTGCCTCCGATCATCATGAAGCGTGAGATGATGGATCGTATGGGTCGTTATAATCCCAATGATACGACGTATGAACTCAAGCTGGATGATATGGTATTGATAGCCAGTGCTGAACATAGTCTTGGTCCGATATATGCGGATGAGATTATCCAGGCCGCTGATTTGCCGATTCGTTTTCTATGATTTAGTCCAGCGTTTCGCCGTGAAGCTGGTACTTATGGTAAGGATAGTAGAGGTACCTTCCGTCTGCATCAGTTTGATAAGCTGGAGATGGAGACGTTTACAACGCCAGAACAGGGTCTAACTGAACACCACTTCCTCGTCGCAGTACAAGAATATATGACGCAACAGCTTGGTCTGCCATATCAACTCGTCATTGCGTGTACTGGAGATATGGGCGATCCTGACTTCCGTCATGTGGATGTCGAGACATGGATCCCAAGTCAAAATACCTATCGTGAGACTCATAGTGCTGACTTTATGACCGACTTCCAATCTCGCAGGCTCAACACTCGTGTCAAGCTCGACTCTGGCAATGAATTTGTCTCAATGAATGATGCGACAGCATTTGCGATGAGCCGTACACTTGTAGCGATCTGTGAAAACTATCAACAAGAAGATGGATCGATCCAAATCCCTGAAGTTTTGAGACCATATATGGGAGGGAAGGAATTTATTGGGAAGTAATATGATGCGATTTAGATTTTTAATTTATTAATATATTTTTTATGCCAAAATTTCTATCAGGTGCTGGCTTTTTTATGTCTATAATCGCTATTCTATTTATATGAATTCATTATTTGGCAATTTATTATGATAGGGGAGGTTGAGAATTTGATATTTATGATGGTCCCAATGAAATTAGCCGAGATATATCAAATTTTTTTCAAGGTGATAAAAATAGTTGTTTATGAGAAGTATTTGTTCAGTCGGGTATTAATATTAGTTCTATTGGATATGATAATGATTGAGAATTACCATCATACTGCACGATAAGCATTGTTTCAAAATCTCATTATGATGCTTTGGGTATTCAGAATGGAGCTAGTTTTCAAACATATTATATGAGTATAGAAAATACTGGTAATATTGTGTCAGATTTTAATGCTGCATCGAGTTGGGCTGGGTTTTCATGATTATCATGACAAATAGATGATACATATTGCCAACAATTCAATTGAAACAGAGTTAATTGATATTGCTATGGATGAAATTTTAAAATTGAAAAGTATAATGTATCTATGCGAAGACATATTATTGTTGCTCATATTTTACCTCGATTAATTATTATAATGTATTTATGTAATGTTCTTTTATGAATATTTAAGAATAATAAACTTAAATAGTTCTTATTAAGAATCTACACGTAAAGCTTGAAAAATACTTGATGAAAATGAAAGAAAATTTTTAAATAGTTAGAACTTACTAATGGATTTCAGCAATCTCACCCTTACATCATATATCGCATGAGTCCGCGACGGTAGCATTGATCCAAAAATTGTATTGGATTACTATCTTGAGCAAGCTCAAAATGATACCAATAACTACTGGATTAATCTGACTGCTGACTATGCTCATGCACATCTGGATGCTTGCGTGAGTTTACCCCTTGCTGGCGCTCCAATTGCGATCAAGGACATCATCAATGTGACCGGAACTCCCATGACTGGAGGAAGCAAGATCTTGTCAGACTATATCTCTGCTTATACTGCGACGAGCTATGCGAAACTTGAAGCTGCGGGAGGTCTCATGATGGGTAAGGCGAATCAGGATGAATTTGCTATGGGATGAAGTGGTGAAAATAGCGCCTTCTGACCATCTCACAATCCATACGATCCATCGAGAGTGACTGGTGGTAGCTCGTCTGGTAGTGCTGGTGCGGTGGCTGCAGGGCAGTGTATTGCAGCGCTGGGTACTGATACTGGTGGTAGTATTCGTCAACCAGCATCATTCTGTGGGATTGTGGGTATCAAGCCAACCTATGGTCGTGTATCCAGATATGGTGTGCAGGCGATGACATCATGATTTGATCAGGTGTGAGTATTGACTAAGACGGTAGATGATGCGGTATTATTATTACAGTCAATTAGTGGTTATGACTCACTGGATGCGACGAGTCAGCAGCGTGATGATCATCTTGCATGGACGAGTAATTTGCCAGACCCAAAGGGGTTAAAATTATGTGTGTTAGATGAATTTATGAACAGCGATGGTCTGGATCCACTGATTCGTGCGAGGGTTGAGGAGACGATTATTAAACTAGAATCTCAGTGATATGTAGTGGATAGGGTATCGATGCCACTGATCGATTATGCTCTGGCTGTATACTATATCATGGTTCCAGCTCAGGTGAGTACTAATATGGCTCGCTATGATGGGATGAGATTTGGCCTCCAAGATGATACAAGCAAGTATCCAGACCTCAAGAGCTACTATGCAGATATTAGGACTCGTGGGTTTGGTGATGAGGTGATCCGTAGGATCTTGACTGGTACTCATGTATTGTCAGCGGGATACTACGACGCATATTATAACAAGGCTCTCAGAGTTCAACAGGCACTTAAGTCAGAATTTGCTCGTATCTTCCAAAGTTATGATATTATTATTGGTCCTACGAGTCCAGTATTTCCGTGGAAGATAGGTAGTCATGAGAATGATCCAGTGGCTGACTACTTGGCTGATATCTATACGGTTCCGGTGAATATTGCATGATTGCCTGCGATGTCAGTGCCAGTGGGTACAGCACAAGTCGACTGAGTACAGCTACCTATTGGTCTACATATGATTGCTAATCACTGGCGCGAAGATCAGTTGCTTGCTTTGGGGAAGGTGATTGAGAGTATTAATAATTAAAATATTGACATTATCTATTGAATATTCGTTGGAATTTCATATATAATGATGTATGAAATTTAAAAATTATATCAATCCCTTGAGTTTATATAATCAACTTGATACGGCTAGACAAGATTTTTGTTTGAATTTGGGCTATTTTTGTGATGATCTTCCTGTGTCTTCTAAAAATAAACTATATAACTTGCTACTTATTAGTCTTCCAAATGCACTTTTACAGCCAAGTAAAAGATATATTTTTGAGGCTCTTGAAAAGTGTATCGATTTTCCTAATCAGGCTGTGGATAAACAATATAGATACAATGAGTTAAAACAACAATGAGTTGCATTATGAATATTATTAAAGTCTCCCGTTGACCTATCTATGTGCAATAAATGATCTTTATTCGATGTTATTACTGCTAATCCCAAATACATTAAAACAAGAGTAACAACTGCTCCATTGGTTGAGGATAATAATAAAGAAGAGGCGTTTAACCATAATGATATACCAACATATAAGAAAATAATTACAAAATTATCGAATGCATGATCTGCACCAATAAAGAAGATGAAAGGTAGTCATCAGTCTTGGGAGAATGAAAATGGATATAAATTTACTATTGTAAAGCCTCATGGTAATCAAATAATGAAATTATGAACATTTAAGTCAATGTTACGTAAAGCAAGAATATCGAAGGGTTATTTTCAAAGTTTGTAGGTTATTGACATTCCTAAAAATCTACTTGATTTTTAGATTTTTTTGTATATGATCGAAATATGGAAGATAAGATGATACCAATGTACCCAAATGGCGTACCACATCGTGAGCAGCCAGTTGCTCAAGCCAAGAAGAATCTCAATCGTGACATTACTATCATTCGTGATGAGCTTGCGGATTTGATGCAATGATCAAGTGATGGATGAAGCTATTGAGATTATCTCAAGTCTCCCTTTACTATTGATAGATCATGAGTTCTCCAAGAAGCTCTCGATATAGTCACTCAGTGATGAGAAGCTGGTACTAATTTTGCGAGTGAAGAGGAATTTCATCAGCTTGTCTACGTATACGAGGAGACAAAGTGAGAGCACGAGACGGTAGTATGAATGCAGGCTGATAGAGATGGTGAAATCGTGGTTGTAGATGAGCTTGAATCAGCTCAGAAGTCTCACTGATCAGTATCATATCACGCAGAAGAGCTCAATAATACTCAAGCAACATCTCATAATCACCCTACAGAAAGCAAGAAGAATAATGAAATCGTACTACAGTGATTTAGTGCACAAGATATTGAAAGTAATAAGAAGACTAAGGAGCAAATTACTCAGACACAGTGAGCTGAGGCTGCTGCAAACTATACTCACTTCTTAAGTAAGGCATTTGAGGTTGCCAATGAGGATTGAAAAATAGAAACATATCAGACAGTGATCGGTAGTGGACTAGATAATCTTGATAATACACAACGACAGACATTTACAATCTGAGATAAAACGTATAATCATGCTGTCAAATGTCCTGATGGACAAATCAGGGATGTGATGGATCTACCTACTCATGTAGCTGCTGAGATCTTGCGTAACAGACTATTGGCGATTGATGATAACTGAAGTGATTTGAAATTAGCTTCTTAATTATTTATATAGATATTATGCGAAAACTAACTACATCAAAATTCACCTCAGACTATGACTTTATGGAAATAGTTTCGCCTAGTCTTAGTGTAGATGAGTGATTTTTGAATGAAAATTTCTCAGAAAAAGAATATCTACGCACTGTAGATATTGTTCATATTTTACAAAAAGAAATTCCACTAGATTTATCCTTTAGGATACTTTTTAAGTGAGACGATGAGCGTTTATTGTTTAGTACCTTTATGCAAGGTGTCGACAAAGATTTTATTTCCCCTAATGTTATTTCTAAGGAAGCTCTTTTTTTACTAGAAAGACACAATCTACAACGAGGTAGCTGACCATGTTTTGATGCTTGGTTTAGAAAGTAATTTTATACCCCAACCCTAAAGAAGATCTCTTTTTCCACGAGGTCTTTTTTTCTTCATCGTTTGAGAGCTGCGATCTGTTTAATGATCGATATCTTGGCTGGTGGATTGAGTCTGGGTTCTGCAAATGGGTTGATCGGAGTAAACGAAAATGGTCTGGTCTGCATACTATCGACAGAGAGCTTGATGATTCATTTGAACTTATCCATATTGACGAGATCTTGCTGTGAGAACTCAGGAGAAAACTCCTTCTCGAGGAACTCTGCATCTGGTGCTCCGACCTTGAGTGCAAGAATATTACCTACATTACCGAAGATAGCCTTACTGAGATCGACTCATCACTTGCCGTCTCATCTGATCTGATCGATATACTGATGCGCGATACCCAGTCATAGGCGATATTTTCTGGCTTCAGAGAGGACTGACTCGATAGACTTGGATACATAGTTCTGGAACTCATCGATATACAGGAAGAACGGCTTACGCTCAGAGATGTCCATATTGGCACGGCGTAATGCTGCGACCTTGATCTGAGTGCTGAGGAACCTACCAATCAGTTGACTATTGGTCTCTCCGATCAATCATTTACTCAGGTTGACGAGGATGATTTTGTTTTGTTGCATGGCTTCATCCATGGAGAATGATGACTTGGGCTGTCATACGATATTACGCACAATACCTGAATCAGTAAATGGTGAAAACTTTGCTTGGAAGTATGGGATCATCTCTTGTTTCTCCTTATCACCCATGGAGCCGTATGTCTTTTCTCGCCATTGCCTGACGACGGGATTTTTGATATTTTTGACCTTAATCTTTTGGAATGCTTGATCAGTAAAGAGTCTGACTACCTCCGAGATAGTGCCACCATCGGGTTGTTCCATGAGACACATAGCTGCGTTGCGGAAGTAATCCTGGATACGAGGACCGAAGATCTCATGCCCATACATGGATACAAACATATCGATTAAGTCAGATATAATTACATCTTTCTCCTCCTCTGTCTCTACTTGAAATACATTGAGTCATAGTGGATAGTTGAAGTCTGCAGCATTGAAATAGATCAGATCGTCGATACGCTCCTTGGGGAAATAGCTGAGTAGATCTTCACAGAAGTCTCCATGCGGATCAATAAAGCAGAAACCATAGCCATTTTTGAGATCTTCTTTGGCCATCGTGAGTAGATTGGTCGTCTTACCAGTACCTGTCTGACCAATACAGTAGAAGTGACGGAACCTATCTTCAAACTTGAGTCTGACTTCTTTTTTGACTCATCAGTAAAGGTTGTATCATAGGAGGAGTCACTCTTGTGGAATACTGTCTGGAGCTGGGACGATTTTGTAGTTTTGTCGTTTGATACGGGGGTTTTTGTTGAATTTAAAATTGGGGAAATGGACGATCGAGCTGAGTTCCTTGATATTGAGGATGGTTCTGCGAGTACGAAAAAAGTTATACCATCCGCCATGGCTGATGAATTTTCTCTCAATAAAAGCATATAAGAATGGTAGGTCGGAACGTACCGTAGTAGTCAGACTATTAAATCCACTATAATTATACTGATTGAGTGTTCTGGTAATATCTTGGACCATGACCTTGGGGCGAGTAGGTTGTGGGGAAGTAGCAAATACTCTGATATTGACTTGGAAGAGTTCGTCTTCTCCTTTCTTCTCCAGATCACTTACCTGTGTGCTACTTCGGCGATGTGATGACTTCTTCTCATCTTTTTCCTCGGGTTTGGGCTTCATCGCAGACCAAAACTTTGACCAGAAGCCGAGTGACTTTCAATCTTTGACAAGATCAATCTGCTTACGGATCTTTTGTTGTCGTCACTCATCCAGTGGTGAGATGAGACATTGGATGACGAGTTTTTCGTCGTATTCAATCCTACTACATGAAGCCAGGATACTATCCATCGGATCAACCTCGAAGCTATCGTATGTCTTGAGAGGGTAGTGATATGATTTGCTGAGGATGCATGATGCGCCAGCTCGATATTTACCAGTTTCACATAGCTTGGGTTGATCGATATTATCAATTACCGACCCAGGATAAAATGATGAGATAAACTTCTCAAAAGTCTCTGCGTAGTCTGCGGGTACTGCAACGATGTACTTTATAAGCTCCTTTTCTACTAATACTTCAATACTACAATAAGGCTGACCGATTCGGCGTGCGTATCGTCCATGACTGCTTAGTGATGAGACATTTTTGAGGACTTGATTCATGACCTCGATATTCTGCTTCATACTTTGGATGTTGGATTCTTTTTGTTCTGAGTCGGAGGCTTTTTTGGGGATTTTGATGTGGAGAAATCTGAGTGTGGCTGCGTGTTTACTATCAAACCTACGACGCATTCATAATCGAGTGAGTCTGATAGATATGATGAGAGATATGATGATTACTAGAGCAATTAGTCAATTCATATCGTATTATATCTAATTTTGAGTATTCTGCAATTAGATTGTATTGACATTGTATCAAACTGAAAAATACTAAAATATCAACTTGAAGTACACACACACATCATTATAGTGGCTTCCACGCTAGTAAACAATAAAAATAAAAGTATTTTTAAATTTAAACAAACAAATTTCGTATGAAAAATTTTCAAAGAACATTGAGTATGTTTGTATTCGCTCTACTTTTGACAGGAGTATTTATTCTTGGTGGTTGTGAAAAGACTGAAATGAATGATAGTTCTACAACTTTTGCTCAGCAATTATTATCCGCAAAATCAGTTGATGAAATTGCTAAGATTAGTGAAATCAAAGATGTTCATATTATCAAAGAACTCGAGTTTTTAAAGGAACAAAAATATATTACTGATGAGCAATATATTGAATTTCATAAGACTAATAAAATTTTTGAAGGTCTTGATGATGTACCATTTTATGATGTTGATGGCAAAGCAGAGCATGCAACAAATTTCTCGCTTACAAGAGAATATGTTCAACGAATGATGAAACAAGAGTCTGCTCGACATCGTCGTTATAGTAATATGTTCCTTGGAGGAGCTATTTCGGTGAAGGTCCATCAAAATGTTCCAATTGAATGGAATACTGCTGTAGCTGAAGCTGTGTCAGCTTGGAATAGCTTGGGGGTTAATCTTACATTTTCTGCTTATACCGCTACTAACAATACTTTGGAGTCTAATAAGCTTGATATTACCTGGGCTGCCTTATCTTCAATAGCTACTACCCAGCCTAACGCTGCTAATAAATATAGTGAAAAAATTACTATTAGTAGCACTAATGCGACCGTTGCTTCTACTACTCCAGAAGGACGAAAAGTATTGATGGCTCATGAGCTTGGTCATGCAATCGGTTTAATGCATACGGATGTTGTTGATTCAGCTACCTTAGATGTAAGTTCTTATACTATGTGTGGAAGTACAAGTGGTGCTGACTCTCGTTCTATTATGAGACAATACCCCGGTAAGACTTCTCCATGGGAAGGATTCACACCATGTGATTGGAATGTGATTAATTATTACTGGTGATCTGTCGCCTAAACTAAAAAAGTACTAGCGTACTAAATTATAAAGAGATTTGGATTTTCCGAGTCTCTTTTTTGTTTTGATATTTTTTTTGTTTGGACTGCTTGAAATCATCATAAAGATGAACATAGTAATATCTACTACCCCTTTCTAATGATAATGAAAACCACTAAAATTCGCACCACCCAATATGTAATAGCTATTGCTCTTGCTGTTCTGTTAATTTATGGATTTTTTAGGTTATGAAGTAATTTCCATCGTATTAAAGTTATTAGTATAAACAGAGACATTGTTACAGATGATACTTACTCTTGAACAAAAGAATGCAATGAGAAGCTTGATATTTTCTATACTGAATTACTGAGTTGTCTGAAGTCTATCGATCATCCAGAACTATTAGACCGTACCATATCTGATGATGTAAACAAAAGAGACCAGTGTTATGCTAAACTTAATCGAGATACTCAAATATCTGATTGTTTTCATTATAGCAATTATGATCTTATTGGTAGTACTTGTGGTCTTATGTTTTGACAGGATGATACACAAGATACCGTTACAAATAATATATCTCAGGTACTTTGTATCAGAAATAATCGGTCACTCATCTCTTCATGACAAGGTATTATTGATTTTAGAAGAAACTTTGATTGATCATCTTTTATCTCTTGTGATAATAATAGTGATTGTCCTGATGATGAATTTTGTAGTATTCAGTGAATTCAGCGCTGCGAAAAGATTGTCGGAGTCTTTGATGGATGAGTGGAGTTGGTTACTAGTCAGCAGATGAGAACTATTATCAAAGAAAATTGTGATTTAATTAAGAGCTGATGAGATTCGCATAGTATGGTTAATTCTATTGTATTAAAAAATGGTGAATCATATGTAGTGAGAGATGTTAATGTTTCAAAGCTAATTCATGAAAATTGTTCTTCAGAATCTATTTCTAAAATGGAACTTTGGATAGAGTAAAAAAACTGATCAGCACTCCTAAGAATACACGATCAGCTCTTCGGCACTTCGCATTGTTAATACTGAGAACTTGCGTCCCCATGCGACTTTCATCGCTCAACACGCGGAAGCGTGTCTACTACTAATTCTACACCAATCGAAATGCCTTAGCAATTACTTATATGATGTATTTTTTTCATATGTTTCGTATTGTTTACGATATCAGATAGTCTGATATTTTTTTGTTTTTGTTTATGGGTTTCTGTGTTAGTTCAGATTTTTGAATAAACAATACAATATGAAAGAATATAATAGTAGAACTAATATGAGTATAGTCAGACGAGTTGATTTTGTCAAAACTTTTTTACTTTAAGTCTGAAATATTGGTTATAATCTTGTCTATTAAGCCATATTCGAGTGCTTGCTGTGCTGTCATCCAGTTATCTCTTTCGACATCTTTGGCGATCGTTTCGACAGTCTGACCCGTGTGATGTGCGAGCATACCATTGAGTGTATCTCTGAGCCTGAGGATGTGGCGAGCATTGATCTCGATATCAGTCGCTTGGCCCTGCGATCATCATAGTGGTTGATGGATCATGATCTCTGCATGTGGTAGAGCAAATCTCTTACCCTTGGTACCGGCGGTGAGGAGCATGGCGCCATAGCTGGCAGCAAGACCAGTACAGATGGTGACAATATCACATGAGAGGTACTGCATTGTATCGTAGATACCGTTACCATCCATGACAGATCATCCAGGTGAATTGATATACATGATGATGTCTTTTTTCGGATCTTTCTTTTCGAGCCAGAGGAGCTGCGCGATGACAGAATTGGACATATTGTGATCGATTTGATCTCATACGAAGATGATACGATCTTCCAGTAGTCTGGAGTAGATATCATAGGCTCTTTCACCAGTGGGTGTTTTGTCGATAATTGTTGGAATTAACATAATTAGGTTATAGGTCAAAGGTTAAAGGTTATCCTAAAGGACTAGCTTCGCGTCGAAAGCTAAAACTTTAATAAGATGATTATAACATAAAATAGCGAGAGAATCAAGGATAAGCACGTCATTTTGTCCATTTGTATTGACAGTGTTGTAAAATAAATATGCGGCAAAAAGCTTATAAAAAAGACTTGAATTTCTCCCCTCCAATCTATATGATATTTTCACACTAGTGAAATACAAAAAGTTAATCAATTATTTCAAATTTTAAATCTTTTTTATCATGAAAAAAGTTTTTAGTATTTTTGCGTTAGCAATAATATTGGTAGGTATACTTACCCTCAATGGTTGTGAAAAAGCAAATCCAGACCAAAAAGAAGGTAAAATTTCAACAAATGGACAATCTTTGGACAAGTTGCTCGAGATTAGTGCCATCAAAGATGTTTCAATTCTCAATGAGCTTGAATGGCTTAAAGTCAATGGGCATCTTTCTGAAAAAGATTATCTAAATTATCTTAAGAACGGAGTTCCGTTTGATATTAGTGGTGGGATAGATAATCAAGAGTACGTTTCAGAGGGAGATATCATCATCCCCAGAAGCTATGTTCAAAAACGGATGCAAGAATATGACACTGGGTTGAGACAAGCACGACACCGTATTCAAACTTACTATACAAACGCTGGAAACAAGTACGTGCGAGTGCAGCGTGATGTACCATTGGAATGGAATTTAGCTGTTAGAGAAGCTGTTAAATCATGGAATGCTTTGGGTTATACTATTAAGTTTACTTCATACGATGCAGCGAATGTCACTAAACTTGCTGGGGAAATTGATGTAATCTTTAGTAGTAAATCATTGAGTATATATGATTCTGCTGGTACTTTATCTCTTGCTTCAGCTGGAGGAGTGGGTGAGGAGATTAGAGTTAATCCTGATTATACATATAGAAAGTCAGCAACCGATGGTTTTAGGAAGCTTGTCATGGTACATGAAATTGGTCATGCAATCGGGTTAAAACATACCGATACGACTGAGGGAAATGATGTATCCTCCTCTATTTCATGTGGTGGTGTGAAAAATTATACTGACTCAAAGTCAGTGATGGCATACCAGTCATCAAATGCCACATTCACACAATTTTCCGCGTGTGACAAAGTTGTTATTTCCTATTATTGGAAATGACTAACTTAGAAATTATAAATACTAGTGTGAGATAACAAAGAAGTACGGATTTTCCATACTTCTTTTTCATTTGCGAAAAAAAAGAGTTTTGAGTATAATAACATAATATTTATTATTTATGCAGATTTTTTATGGAAGAATTTAATATTTGGGCGTTTCTATGAGGGCTAGCGATGTTTGTATTTGGTATGGATGTCCTGGAGTCATGTATTCATGAGTTGTGATATGCTCAGCTCAAGAAGTTCTTA
This sequence comes from bacterium, assembly GCA_043720715.1. Classification (GTDB taxonomy): domain Bacteria; phylum Patescibacteriota; class Gracilibacteria; order Absconditabacterales; family Absconditicoccaceae; genus JAYSSF01. The sequence continues at coordinate 5,280 of JAYSSF010000003.1, read as the reverse complement.
GCTAAGACAGTGAACACAAGTATCAAAGCAATCTTTGCTGGTACGGTACTGGCTGGTATTTTACAGTCCGGTACAATCGTATCGCTGATGGTATTATCGTTTGCAGGAGCTGGTATTCTGACTTTGACGGGGGCTATTGGTGTGATCGTGTGAGCCAATGTAGGAGGTACGTTTTTGGCTGTAATTATTGCGAAGCTTGGTTTTGGATATAGTATTTCATCATTTGCGTTACCACTGATTGGAACATGAGGCATACTCCAGTTCTTCAAAAATAAGAAAATCAAGCTCATCGGTCAGCTTATCTTATCGTTCGGACTACTGCTATTTGGTATTGGGTACTTGAAAGATAGTGTATCAATCCTGGCAACAGGACTGGATGTTGCTCAATATGCAAACATGTGATGGTATGTATTCTACCTTGGTGGAGCAGTATTAGCGCTCTTACTACACTCAAGTGGTACAGCTACGATTATCGCAATGACAGCACTAACTGCGGGTATTATTTCGTTTGATCAGGCGGTAATCGCGATGTTGGGTGCGAGTATCGGTAGTTCGCTTGTATCAGTATATGCGAGTATGTGATGATCAGCTGTCAAGAGAAACGTAGCTCTGACTCATTTTGGGTTTAATACCTTGGGAGCTATACTATTCTTATTTGTAGTTCCGTGGACAGAGGAGTTTATGCAATTATTTATGAAGACTACTGGTGAAGATGGTCCAACAGCGATCGCTTGGTATCAGGTGATTTATAACGTATTGACTGGTGTGTTGATTTATCCATTTATCGGAGCGATTGCTCGTGGATTCGAGCGCTACTCGAGCGAAGATAAGACCGACTATCAACTCGTCAGCATTACTAATCCTAAAGACTATCCAGCTGCGCTACAGCAAGACCTACTTACTCTTATCAAGAAGATCTTCAAGTTTAATGTACATCATATGGATATTGATCAGAAGATTTTGCTAAATCCAGAGTATACGATATCAGAGAAACATTATGCTGTATATCACTTAGGACAAGAAGCGCTTGATGAGGATTATGATATTCTCAAGAATGTGGAAGAGGGTATTGTTAAGTGATTGCTGACTCGTATTCATCATGGAGACTATAAAGAGGATGAAGCATATCTGAAATATTATGAAATTATCGAGACGATGATGTATAGCGCTAAGACACTACATGATACAAGAGATGATTTTACTATTCTGGCACAGTCAGAGTCTCTCATGATGAAAGAACGTCTCCAATATCTTAAAGAGCAAATGGTAGACCTATATGCTATTGTGGCTGATATGATTGCTCGTCGTGACGATAGCCATGGTGATTTGGCGGATATCCTGACACAGGTCGATGATAATAATACTGAAATCACTAATCTTCTGGGTCAACATCTTCATCGTCAGAATCTACCAGGGGGAGAGTTGAGCGCGTTGCTTCATCTGACATCATCACTACATAGATCTCACAATGCACTCGTTAAGGCTATCAAGATGATGTATAGGGGGTAAGAACAAGTAGTAAGAACAAGTAAGAAGAAAATAAGATTGGAATAGGGATAGGTATTGGCTATGATGCTGATATCTGTTTTTTTCTATTTAAAAACCTTCTCAGAGAGAAGGCTCGATATGTTATGTTTTTGTTTGACTAAGTAGTAAGATCAGAGAGTAGTCTCTTATTTCATCATTTAAGTGCATCAGCAATCGCATCACTGATTAATTGAGTATAGTTGTCTTCTATTGAGATTTCTGATATAGTATTATTATCAAAAAGCTCAGTCAACTGATGTTGAGTTTCTTTGGTTGCTAGCTTTGAATTTGATTGTGCACAAATGCTAAGTATCATTAGCATTGATACTAATAATTTATTCATTTTGTTGCTCAACTTATTTGGTGATTTTTCCATTGTGTAGTTTTGTTGTAGATTAAATTGCTTGCTGCTTTATTGTTTGCTTTACAAATTTTTTGAGTTCAGGCAGATTTGTGATAAGATTCTTTAATTGGTGGAGATTACATTCTTTGAAGAACTGATTGATGTATGGCATAATTTCAACAGGAACCTTGAGGGGCTTAAGTTGCGTACTAATCTCTTGAGTGAGCTGAATCTTCTGTTCCTGAGCCGTCATAGTGATGATAATAATTTATAAAAACCTCTCCGGCAAACCCTCAGTCCTACGGACAGCTCCCTTGTCAGGGAGCATGGGAATGCTTTGTTACTTGAGCTCAAACTGTTTGGTTGTGTGTTTCTCACTAATATACTCGATCAGTCTCTGGTCGTGAGTGATGAGGAGTATGGTGTTTCACTTCTTGTTGAGATCAATGAGCATATCTGCGATCTTGACACTCGTCGTCCAATCGAGGTTACCAGTAGGCTCATCTGCGATGACAAACTCAGGCTTAGTAGCCAGAGATCTGGCAATTGCGACACGCTGCTTCTCTCCACCAGACATATGATCAATGAGTTTATCTCACTCATGCTGGAGTCCTACTTCCTTGAGCAGTGATACAATATATGCATGATGTTTGGAGATGTCTTCACCCATGATCTGAAGAGGATAGATGATGTTTTCATAGGCTGTCTTGTGAGGGATGAGTTTATAATCTTGAAATACCACACCAACTCTACGTCTGTAGCGCTGAACCTCGGCGGTAGTCAGTCTTGCGAGATCCTCCTGCTTAAAGAAGACCATCTTCTTAGGTGGTACAAGATCACGCATGAGAAACTTGACCAATGTGGTCTTACCAATACCAGATTTACCAATCACAAAACAGAAATCATCCTTGTGAAGTTGGAAATTGAAATGATCAAATACAAGACTAGGTGAGTCTTCATATCCCCATATGAGAGATTGGATATCGATGAGTAATTCTTTGGACATAGGTTAAAAGTAGAAGAATTAGAAAAGTAGAGTTGAGTAACAACGAATCCTCGTGAGAGGGATATTCTTTAAATTATATCTGTTTGAGTGATAATCTGCAACTAGTCTGACTTGACATGAAAGATTTTATCCAAGATGTGAGATAAATCATCGCGATAGTGTTGGTAGTGTGGATTGAGGAGCCGATCTTCAAAATGTGTATTACATCGATCAATTGTTAGATCTAGTCACTTGTCACCCAGTCATAGATATGCTTCCAGATCCCCATGACGCAGGATCTCAATATGTCTTTGCTCTTGTTGATCGAGTCGTTTGGTGATTTGTTTTTCGAGTTCTGGGTGATTGTCACTGATTTTTTGGATTAAACACTTGTATTGATCAGATTTGGATAGTTTATGTCCATGTTCATGACGAGGCACCGATTGCTTGATCTTTTCAATCTCTACACCAAATGGACTACTGGAGATGACATTATCCCAATCACCGATGAACGACCATTCAATCTGAAACTGGTTACAGAAGCTACGCCATGCATGTAGTGATGACTTGCCAGCGATATTGAGAAGTTCATAATTGTAGCGTCGAGCGGGGATGTTGTGCTGCTTAAAGTACTCACTGATATAATAATGGAGAAAATACTCATCAGTATCTCACTCAACCATGATGATGATATCGGTGAAGAAGAGCTTGGACATATTTCCATCTGTGAGGATTTGCTTGACTCTGGCTTGCTCTTGCCCACGAAAATCTACTGGATTGATGATGTGACTATGTCCATCTCGCAGCGCAAATCTAAATACATTTTCGATATTGTGCTCGTTGATGAAGAACGGGGAGTGAGTAGCGAGGATGATCTGACTATTGGTCTGCTGGGAGAGGATCTCCAGGATATGTCACAGATGGCGTTGGTATTGTGGATGAAGATGAAGCTCTGGCTCATCAATCATGATAATTCATCAGATGCAGTTGCTCGAGATGATATCTTCGATCATGGATATGATCGCTTTTTCTCCGGATCCGAGATCATCTCGTTTGCGAATCGCTCATCATGAGGTGATGTATGATTGGTTGTTAGGATTATAGATGAGTCACAGGTGCTCTTGTGTGAGCGTGATTGTGAGTGAATTTCGTGATTGTTGAGTCGGAGTACGGGAGGTGGTGAGGAAGTGATAGTTAAACCTCACCCCCAGCCCCTCAAAGCCCTCACCCCCAGCCCCTCTCCCAATAGGAAAAGGTGGCTCAGAGAGAGGAGTAAAACTCATCTCATCAAGATTATATTCAACCATGATGGATTGGTCACTGTCAGCAGATCATATAACTCGCTCAGTAAGAATAGTGGTAGGATATGATTCGAATCAGGGATGTTTTTTGATAGGTCATGTTTTATTTGATTCTGGCAATAAACCTCTCCCCCTCGTTTCACTCGGGTACTCTCCTTCTCAGGAGAGATGTAAATTGCATAAGACCGTGAGGAGATCAAGGAAGCTGCTCTTACCACTACCATTGGGTCAGACGAGAATATTGACGTTGCTGGTATATGGGTCAGTGTCAAACTCCATACCCTTGGTCAGCGTGAGCTGTGGGTGATAGGTGAAGGTATGATAATTGCTGATCGCGATGTTGCGTAAGTACATAGTTGATTATAGTCGGGTGATGATAAGATGGCAAAAATAGGGGTTTACAACTTAAGAAATCATAAATTATACAAAAGTCACCTTGATCTAGAGAGAGAGATTAGTATAGTAGCTTTTACGCTAGTAAATTATAAAAATAAAAAAAGTTTTTTTAAACATTCTAACAAAACAAATCTTTTATGAGAAATTTTCAAAGAACATTAAGTATGTTCGTATTTGCCCTACTTTTAACAGGAGTTTTTACTCTTGGTGGTTGTGAGAAAATCGATGATGTAGCTGAAGTAGCTACTAGTTCTGAAACTTTGCAATTAGAAAGCAGAGTAAATCAAATTGACCCTGCTATTGTGACTGAAATCAAGTGGCTTGTAAAAAACGGGTTTATTCCATCTGAAGAGTATAATGCTAGACTGAAGGTTGTTCTGAATAAAAAACAATCAACTAATGATTTATTGCCAGATGGATATTTTGTTGCCCCAGACTATGTCTATACCAGAGCAACAGTACAAGATATGATGAAGCAATCGAGTGGAGATAAACAGGCTCGGCATCGTAGGAAAACCTATATGACAAATGCCGGTACAAAATCTGTTCGAATGCACAATACTTTAATTAGTACTTGGAAAACAGCCACAACTAGTGCAATTTCTGATTGGAATGCTTTGGGATACACGATTAAGGAAACACTGCAAAACCTACCTCTAAAATAACACTAAAATAATCAATTTTCACTAGCAAAAAAGCTAAGAAACAGTACTATATGACTAGTATTT
>JAYSSF010000002.1:0-1920 GCA_043720715.1 bacterium | reverse complement strand
TTTAGACGTTGCAGCAATTAAGGTGACAGTGTATTTTGATTTTTCTGTTTCACAGAAAAATCCAAGCAACAAGTGCTTGGATTTATGAGACAGGCTCCTTGATGAGAAATTTAATACTCAGAATTGGAAAGCACTTTCTGCAATACTACAATCAGCAGGGCTCAAAATCAATAAACTTAAGGTGAGCTGATATATTAAGCATTGTGTTGATAATAAACTGTTTGATAGAGCATCTAAGATTGCGTCCGAATGATGATTACATGATATACGATGAGAGAAGATTGCTATCATGAGAATTACCACAGGTCATAGTGACGCATGGGATACTGATAATCTGATCAAGGAATATACACTACCAGAAAATTATAAAAAGTATGTAGTTGATAAATATATCAAGTGAGGTAAAATAGATCGCGCTCTAGAGTATTGTAAAGAGAACGATATAACTATGACATCGCAGCAGATCACACAATATCGTGATTTTGTGGCGAAATCTATTGAAGATGCGAAGCAAAGAGAAATCGAATATCAAGAAAAACTCAAAATAGAAGCATTGAAGCGTGTAGAGTTGGCAAAGTGATTTGATAAGCTCATAGAAGAAGGAAAATTCGAGACTGATATTGACTATCATAGGGATCAGAAATTCATCTTCTTTCATAATAATAGATTATGTGTCGCTTCTCATCCTCTTGAATATCATAAAGATATAGCAACAAAGGTATGAGCATCTGAAGAAAATATGATGGGAGGAGGTTGGATCAAAATGGATATAGAAAGTAAGATCATTACATTATATGGAAGCTCAGGATCATATGGTGCGGTACCACTAGAATACAAAAACTTACTCTCAGATATTATGAATAAGTCATATCCTGAATATAAGATTATCATTTCATAGTGTTATAAAAGAATTCAAAGAAATGCCAAAAAACTACCAAAGTTAATTTTGCTTTTTATGAAAAAATAACTTCGCTTTATATAATAATATTTCTCAATAGCCTGACTGTAATCTCATCAATCCTTACTTTCGGGTGGGGATTTTTCATTTTGTAATTAGATCGAAATTATTATAATATATACTTATGAATAATGTTAAAACCTACATCATCTGATCAACTACTCCAGACATGACCTCTGTGAGAGATTTTGTATCATTGGATACGAGAACCAGAGAGATCTGACATAAATCTTGACATACTGACTACGAGCCAGTCCAGCTCACGGTCGTGCGTGAATACGCAAGCAGTAATGGTACAGAGTATTTTATCTCGATTGAGGATCAGATGGGATACTTGTATGGATTTACGAGACTTTGTTGCCCAATCGAAGGCGGAATTGCTGATCGACCAGGACTAGGAGAGTGAGCCGCAATGATTCGTGAGCTACATGTGTATGGACAGCTTGCTGTGCTTATTAGCGAGAAGGCGAGTGAGCGAGAAGGCGAGTGAGCGAGAAGTAAACAAGATACGGAAACTCGTTTACTCGATGACTCGCAAACCCACGATGTTCAACATACTGGTCTCGGTCGTCAACTCATGTCCCTCGCAGAACAAATCGCGATCAAAAAATGATACCACACATTATCGGTGATATCATGAGTCTGAGTCAGATGATATTATATCAAACTTTGGTATAAATTAGTAGGGACTTATTTAGTCAAAAATCTTACCTCAAAATCTCTTGTATAAATGTGTTAGTTGATTATAAGTCAATTGTTTGATCCAAGTACCTCGGTACATGTTCTCACGTTTGGGTTAGTAGATCCTTGTGGTAGTGATGCAAACGCATCATACTATTCATAATTACTCCGGAACGACCGGTTACGACTCTCTTCCCGATCTTAGTCTGAGGGGCGTCAGCCCCTCGTGCTTGGGTGGACAAATCTTGCTGCTAATTTTTTCTTGTAATTTGATTTGTGTT
>JAYSSF010000001.1:0-1960 GCA_043720715.1 bacterium | reverse complement strand
GTTTGGCCGCCATACGAGCTCTGGCTGTGAGTGCAATCTTAGAGATGAGTTTCTTGAACTCATCCTGATGTGATGCAAAATATTCTTTGAAATAATTATATGATCTTTCTTCTACCAGCTTACGTACATAACTATTACCCAATCTACCTTTGGTCTGTCACTCAAACTCTGGATTTGGCACCTTGACTGTCACGATCGCATACAGACCATCGCTGATGTCAGACGCTTGAAATTCTCATACTTTCTTATCCACAAGTTCAAACTCCTTGGCTCACTCATTGATAATAGTGAGGAGGGCTGACCTAAATCATGTCAAGTGCGTACCTCAGTCTGGAGTTGGGATATTGTTTACAAACGAGAGAATATTAGAGTTACTACTATCAGTATATGAGAACACAATATCAGCTCCGAGCTCTTCGGTATCCAGCGACACCGTATAGATGGGGGTGAGAACGTCTTGTCCATCAAGCATGGTTCCAAGTCGTGTCTTAATTCCTCATTCAAAGTAGAAACGGTGTCTCTCACCAGTCAGCTCATTGATCACGGTAAATGTCACACCTGGAGTTAGATATGCAGTCTGGCGATATTTGCTCACAATACTAGAAAACACATAGTTAGTCGTCTCGAAGATGAGTGCATCAGCCTTCCATGAGACCGTCGTACCATTGAGGTCAGTATCACCGATACATGAAGTATCGCCATCTGGGACTCATCTGTGGTAGGATTGTTCATACAGCTTTCCGTTTTTGTGAACATGCACGATCAGTTGCTCAGAGAGAGCGTTGACCACTGATGCACCTACACCATGCAATCATCATGAGATCTTATATGCAGATTTTTCAAATTTACCTCATGCGTGCAATACGGTAAATACTGTCTCGAGTGCTGACTTACCAGTCTTGGTATGAATATCCACAGGGATACCACGACCATCGTCATTGACCTCGATCCATGAATCAGGCTTGATCCTTATCGTAATATTGTGACAGTGACCAGCGAGTGACTCATCGATTGCATTGTCCACAATCTCGGCGACGAGGTGATGTAGTCCACGGATATCAGTACTACCGATATACATTCCAGGTCTGAGACGTACTGGCTCAAGTCCCTCCAGGACGGTAATTTGTGAGGCATCATAATCTTGTTGTGCGGACATGCGTTAGGTATAAGGTTTATAAAGTCACTAAAGTTTATAAAGTTTATAAAGCCCAACACCTTATAACCTTATAAACCTTCATCTTTATAACTAATATATCGATGTTTGGTGGGATTGCTAGTTAAAAGCACCTTCATTTTCATCTTAAGGAAACGCTGAATAACCTATCAGGGTTGATCATGATTCAATAGTGTATAATTTCACATCATATCAATTATGTGATGTTAAAGCGTTTCCCAGAGGAAACGTCTGTCTGCCGCCAGGCAGGCATGACAGCAAACCCCTCGGTCCTCGTATGGGGGGGTTTCACGATTTAATAGATTACATTGAATTTTGAACAAATCGTGAAGTTTTGCAGTGTTTCCTTAATCCTCAAGATCCAATAAATCTTTATTGATAATAATCTTATCAAATGCTGCCTCAAGAGAGGATTGACATTCAGTATTATCCAGTAACCGTAAAATTATATGTTCCATCTCCTTCGGATTACTCAAAAAATCATTAGACAGAGTTTCAGTAATAGTTATATCATCCTCACCTATTTCGCACGATACTATCAATTCTATGCTACCCAAAGATGAAATATTAAGATCAACTCCATCAAGAACATCTCGTATAGAAACTCACTCATCCTCCAAGTTTTCTACAATATTATTTATTATCTTTGAGGATAATGTTAAATCTTGCACAAAACCCGTAACAATATTATTAAGGAAACACTGCAAAACCTACCTCTAAAATAACACTAAAATAATCAATTTTCACTAGCAAAAAAGCTAAGAAACAGTACTATATGACTAGTAT